>NZ_JBJLSJ010000003.1:0-180801 GCF_050871975.1 Kineococcus rugosus
CCCCTCGCGAGGGGCGGGCGGCCGCGGGACGGTGGGGCTCAGGCGCCGAGCAGGCGCGCCCCGAGCCACTGTGTGACCTGGGACAGCCCGACGCGCTCCTGCGCCATGGTGTCGCGCTCGCGGATCGTCACGGCCTGGTCCTCCAGGGTGTCGAAGTCGACCGTGATGCAGTACGGCGTGCCGACCTCGTCGTGGCGGCGGTACCGGCGGCCGATGGCGCCGGCGTCGTCGAACTCCACGTTCCAGTGCTTGCGCAGCTCGGCGGCCAGGTCCTTGGCCTTGGGCGAGAGCTGCTCGTTGCGCGACAGCGGGAACACCGCGGCCTTGACGGGGGCGAGCCGGTGGTCCAGGCGCAGCACGGTGCGCTTGTCGACGCCGCCCTTGGTGTTCGGCGCCTCGTCCTCGGTGTAGGCGTCGACGAGGAACGCCATGAGCGAGCGGGTCAGGCCGGCCGCGGGCTCGATGACGTAGGGCACCCAGCGCTCGCCCTTGGTCTGGTCGAAGTAGGACAGGTCGACCCCGGACTCCTTGGAGTGGGTGGTGAGGTCGTAGTCGGTGCGGTTGGCGATGCCCTCGAGCTCGCCCCACTCCGAGCCCTGGAACCCGAACCGGTACTCGATGTCGACGGTCCGCTTGGAGTAGTGCGACAGCTTCTCGGCCGCGTGCTCGTAGAAGCGCAGGTTGCCCGGGTCGATGCCCAGCCCGGTGTACCAGGACATGCGCTCGTCGAGCCAGTACTGGTGCCACTCCTCGTCGGTGCCGGGCTCGACGAAGAACTCCATCTCCATCTGCTCGAACTCGCGGGTGCGGAAGATGAAGTTGCCGGGGGTGATCTCGTTGCGGAAGCTCTTGCCGATCTGGCCGATGCCGAACGGCGGCTTCTTGCGGGCCGAGCCCATGACGTTCGCGAAGTTCACGAAGATGCCCTGGGCGGTCTCGGGGCGCAGGTAGTGCAGCCCCTCCTCGTTGTCGACCGCGCCGAGGTAGGTCTTCATGAGGCCGGAGAAGTCGCGCGGCTCGGTCCACTGGCCGCGGACGCCGGTGTCGGGGTCGGGCACGTCGGCCAGGCCGTTGACGGGCGGGTGCCCGTGCTTGGCCTCGTAGGCCTCCAGGAGGTGGTCGGCGCGGTAGCGCTTGTGCGTCTGCAGCGACTCCACCAGCGGGTCGGTGAAGACGGCGACGTGGCCGGAGGCCTCCCACACGCGGCGGGGCAGGATGACGGAGGAGTCCAGGCCGACGACGTCCTCGCGGGTGGAGACCATCGTGCGCCACCACTGGCGCTTGATGTTCTCCTTCAGCTCCACGCCGAGGGGTCCGTAGTCCCAGGCGGAGCGGGTGCCGCCGTAGATCTCCCCCGACGGGAACACGAACCCCCGCCGCTTGGCGAGGTTGATGACGGCGTCGAGGCGGGATGCGGCCACGCTGGGGTCTCCTGTCCGGCTGGGTGTCGGCGGTGCGCCCGCGCAGGGTCGGCGGACGCGGGCACGAGGTTACGCGCTGAGCGAGCACCGGCGTCGACCGGCCGCATCCGTTCGGCCCACGCCGATCGCCGGACGTAGGGTGTCCTGACCGCCCGGGCCCGTCCCGGGCCGACCTGAGGAGGAGGAGTCGTCGTGTCGGTCCCGGCCCGTCGATCCACCCGCCAGCGCTCGGCCGTCTCGGCCGCCCTCGACGAGGCCGACGCCTTCCTGTCCGCGCAGGACCTGCACGCGCGGCTGCGCGAGCGGGGCGAGAACGTGGGGCTGGCGACGGTCTACCGGGCGCTGCAGGTGCTCGCCGAGGACGGCGACGTCGACGTCCTGCGCACCGACGACGGCGGCGAGGCCGTCTACCGCCGGTGCAGCACCGGTCACCACCACCACCTGGTCTGCCGCCGGTGCGGGGCGACGGTGGAGGTCGAGGGGCCGCAGGTCGAGGCGTGGGCCCGGCGCGTGGGTTCCGAGCACGGCTTCACGGCCGTCCAGCACGTCGTGGAGGTCTTCGGCGTCTGCGCGGACTGCTCGGCGCGCGCCTGACCGCCCCGGCGGGGCTCAGCGGTCGCCCAGCCAGGGCTCGAGGCCGTCCTCCCGCGCGGTCCACCCGCGCGTCTCGGCCGGGGTGGCGAGGATCCGCGCGAAGGCGGCGCTGACGCGCTCGGCGTCGCCCTCGTCGACTCCGGTGACCACCAGCCGCGTGCGCGGCCGTTCCCCGCCCGGGGTGTCCCACTGCCCGATGGCGCCGATGCTGAGCTGCCCGCCGGCGCCGTCCCAGGCGCACGCGACGTCGGGCCGGGAGGGGACCCAGAACACGCCGCGGGCGCGCAGCCGGCCGGCCCCGACGGCCTCGATCTCGTCGAGCAGCCGCTGCGGGTGCAGCGGCGCCGGGGTGCGCAGGTCGAGGGTGAACACCCCCAGCCGGTCCCCCGCCCCGCTGGGCCGCACGGCGCGCAGGTCGCTGCGGCGCAGCGGTTCCGCCGTGGCCACCCGACGCGGGGCGAGCAGGTCGGCGGCGTCGGCGGCGAGCAGGTCGGCCACGGTGCAGCCGGGCGCGGTGACGTGGTCGAGCAGGACGGCGGAGCGCTGCGGCAGGGTCCCGTCGACCAGGACGAGGTCGGCCTCGTCGAGCTGGTGGGCCAGGACCTCCCCGACGGCCCGGTCGCCGTCGGCGAGCAGCTCGTCGCCCAGGAGGTCGTCCAGCAGCCCGGGGCCGCCGACGACCGACACGACGCCGCCGACGGTGACGAGGTCGGCGAGGTCGTCGCCGCCGTCGACGCCGTGGGCGAGGGCCTGCAGGGCGGCCAGCGGCTCGGCGGCGACGGGCAGGGCCAGCACGAGGCGGGTGAAGCGGCCGCTGCGGGCGATCGCCGCCACGGTGGGCAGGACGTCCTCGCGCAGCGCGCAGCCCAGGCAGGCGTGCTCGAGCGGGACCGTGACGTCCTCCACGACGCCGCCGAACTCGGTGACCAGGCGGTGCAGCGCGCCGGGCAGCAGGTCGTAGCGCAGCAGGGCGGTGCCGGGCTCGCCCCAGAGGGCGGCGGCGGTGGCGCTGTCGCGCAGCACGGGGTCCATCGACGTCAGGACGGTCACGGGAAGTCCCACGGAGCACTCCTTGTTGAGATTCATTCTCAGAATGCCGACCGTAGCAGACGCCTCGACGCGCCCCGACGCCCGCCACGTGCCGGGGACGAGCCGTGACCACGGGTAACGTCAGACCCCAACCACCGTCTTCGAGACAACGGGAGAAACCGTGAACCGCTCCGAACTGGTCACCGCCGTCGCCCAGCGCGCCGGTCTGACTCAGTCCGACACCGACTCCGTCCTCAACGCCTTCGGCGACGTGCTCGTCGAGGCCGTGAGCAAGGGCGAGGCCGTCAAGCTCCCCGGTCTGCTGACCGTCGAGCGCGTCGAGCGGGCCGCCCGCACCGGCCGCAACCCCCGCACGGGCGAGACCATGGAGATCGCCGCGTCCTTCGGCGCCAAGCTCACCGCCGGCTCCAAGCTCAAGGCCGCCGCGAACGGGAGCTGAGGCTCCCGCCTCCCCCCGTCCGCCCTCCGGTTTCGCATCGGAGGGCGGACGCGTCAGACTGCCCCCGCCGCTCGCCCGCGAGCGGTGCTGTGACAATGGCCACAGAGGAAGCAGTCAGCACGTGCACACGGAGTCAGCGTCGACGCCCGGGCACCCGGCAGGGAGGCGAGGCGTCGAATGAGCGCACAGACCGACGAGCAACTCCGAGGTGCGCCCGCGGCACCCGGTCCCCAGGAGGTCCCGGCCCGCGCGCAGGACGTCATGACGGTCGACGGGGTGTCCTCCGACGAGGGCCACGCGGCGCTGCGGGCCTCGGTCCGCAAGCTCGGCGAGCTCCTCGGGGAGTCCCTGACCCGCCACGAGGGCCGCGAGCTGCTCGACCTCGTCGAGCAGGTCCGCGCCCTGGCCCGCCGCCCCGACGACGGCGCCGAGCTGGCCCAGCTGCTGTCCGGCGTCGACGACGCGACCGCCATCAACCTGGCCCGCGCCTTCACCGCCTACTTCCAGCTCGCCAACGCCTCCGAGCAGCTGCACCGCGGCCTGGAGCTGTCGCGGGCCTCCACCGGCGGCGGCCTGGACGGGGCCCTGGAGCGGCTCGCCGCGGCCCTGGGGTCCGGCGACCTGGACCGCGACACCGCCCGGGAGATCCTCGGCCGCCTGCAGCTGCGCCCGGTGTTCACCGCGCACCCCACCGAGTCCAGCCGCCGCTCGGTCCTGGACCTGCTGCTGCGCATCACCACGATCGTGCAGGCCTCCGAGGACTCCTCCCAGCGGCCGCTGGACGCCCGGCGCGGCCAGCGCCGGCTCGCCGAGCTCGTCGACGAGCTGTGGCAGACCGACGAGCTGCGCGTCCTGCGCCCGCGGCCGGCCGACGAGGCCCGCTCCGCGCTGCACTACCTGCGCAACCTCACCTCCACCGTCCTGCCCGACCTGCTCGAGGACCTCGCCGTCGGCCTGGCCGACCTCGACCTCGACCTGCCCGCCGACGCCCAGCCGCTGCGCTTCGGCAACTGGGTCGGCGGTGACCGCGACGGCAACCCGAACGTCACCCCCGAGGTGACCGCCGAGGTCCTGGCCATGCAGCACGACGCGGCCCTGGACGTGCTGACCGCCGCCACCCGCGACCTCATGACCGAGCTGGCCGCCTCCACCCAGATCGTCGGGTTCTCCCCCGAGCTGCTGGCCTCCCTGGAGGCCGACGCCCAGGCCCTGCCCGAGGTGCGCGCGGCCCGCGCCCACCTCAACGGCGAGGAGCCGTACCGCTTCAAGCTGTCCTACGTCCTGGCCCGCCTCGAGGGCACCCGCGCGCGGCTGCACAGCGGCGCCGAGCACGTCGAGGGCCGCGACTACGCGAACGTCGAGCAGTTCACCGCCGAGATCCGGATGCTGCAGGACTCCCTGCGCGCCAACGAGGGCGACCTCGTCGCCGACGGGGCGGTGGCCCGGCTGCTGCGCGTGGTCCGCGCCGTCGGCTTCAGCCTGGCGACCCTGGACGTGCGCGAGGACGCCGGCAAGCACCACACCGCCCTCGCCGCGATCTACGACCGGCTCGGGGAGCTCATCACCCCGTACGCCGACCTGGACCGCACCGCCCGCACGAAGCTGCTGTCCAAGGAGCTGACCGGGCACCGCCCCCTCATCGGGGCCGCGGCGCGGACCCTGACGGGCACCCCCGCGAAGGTCGTGCAGCTGTTCTCCACGATCCGCGACTCGCTGGACCGCTACGGCGACGACGTCATCGAGACCTACATCGTCTCCATGACCAAGGGCATCGACGACCTGTTCGCCGTCGTCGTGCTGGCCCGCGAGGTGGGCCTGGTCGACCTGGCCGACACCGACGGCGCGCACGACGTCGCCCGCATCGGGTTCGCGCCGCTGTTCGAGACCGTCACGGAGCTGGAGAACGCCGAGGAGCTGCTGGAGGGGTTGCTCTCCGACCCCTCCTACCGCCGCGTGGTGGCCGCCCGCGGTGACGTGCAGGAGATCATGCTCGGCTACTCCGACTCCTCCAAGGACGCCGGGATCGCCGCCTCGCGCTGGCAGATCCACCGCGCCCAGCGCGCGCTGCGCGACGTCGCCCGCCGGCACGGGGTGACGCTGCGCCTGTTCCACGGCCGCGGCGGGTCCGTCGGGCGCGGCGGCGGCCCCACCGGCGAGGCGATCCTGGCCCAGCCGTACGGGACGCTGGACGGCCCCATCAAGGTCACCGAGCAGGGTGAGGTGATCTCCGACAAGTACGTCCAGCCGCGGCTGGCCCGGCACAACCTGGAGGTCGCCCTCTCGGCGGCGCTGGAGGCCTCCACGGTGCACCGGACCCCGCTGCAGTCCGGGGAGGTCCTCGACGGCTGGGACGAGACGATGTCCGTCGTGGCCGCCAAGGGCCAGGAGGCGTACCGGGCGCTGGTCCGCGACCCGGGCCTGGTGCCGTTCTTCCTCTCGGCCACCCCGGTCGAGGAGCTGGGCAACCTCAACATCGGGTCCCGCCCGGCGCGCCGCCCCGGCGGCACCGGCGGGCTGGAGGACCTGCGGGCCATCCCGTGGGTGTTCGGCTGGACCCAGAGCCGCATCAACGTCCCCGGCTGGTTCGGGGTGGGCTCGGGGCTGGCCGCGGCGCGCGCCGCCGGTCACGAGGACGACCTGCGCGCGATGGTCGCCGAGTGGGCGTTCTTCCGCAGCTTCATCTCCAACGTGCAGATGACCCTGGCCAAGACGGACCTGGGCATCGCCGCGCACTACGTCGAGGAGCTCGTCGCCCCCGAGTCCCGGGGCGCGTTCGAGACGATCCGCGCCGAGCACGCCCGCACGGTGGAGCAGGTGC
The DNA here is from genome assembly GCF_050871975.1 of Kineococcus rugosus. Classification (NCBI taxonomy): domain Bacteria; kingdom Bacillati; phylum Actinomycetota; class Actinomycetes; order Kineosporiales; family Kineosporiaceae; genus Kineococcus; species Kineococcus rugosus. The sequence goes on from NZ_JBJLSJ010000003.1 coordinate 6,323, forward strand.
TGTGGCTGACCGGGCAGGAGGAGCTGCTGGAGACCGCGCCGGTCCTGCGCCGGACCCTGGAGCTGCGCGACGCCTACCTCGCCCCGCTGCACGCGCTGCAGGTCTCGCTGCTGGGCCGCTCGCGGGCCAGCGGGGAGGACGTCGACCCGGCGCTGCGTCGCGCGCTGCTGCTGACGATCAACGGGATCGCCGCCGGGATGCGCAACACCGGCTGAGCCCCCGCCCGGGTCCGGGTCCTCGACCCGGACCCGGGCGGTCCTCAGGAGGAGGTGGTGGGGGTGTCGAGCGCACCGCCGTACCGCCGGTTCCGGGTCGCGTACGTCTCGATCGCCGCCCACAGCGCCCGCCGGTCCACGTCGGGCCACAGCACGTCGGAGAACACCATCTCCGCGTAGGTCGACTGCCAGGGCAGGAAACCCGACGTCCGCTGCTCGCCGGAGGAGCGCCAGAACAGGTCCACGTCGGGCATGTCGGGTTCGTCGAGGTAGCGGGCCAGGACCTTCTCGTCGACGCGGTCGGGGTTCACCTTCCCCGCCGCGACGTCCTGGGCCAGCGCGCGGGCGGCGTCGGCGATCTCGGCCCGGCCGCCGTAGTTCACGCACATCGTCAGGGTGCAGACGGTGTTGTCCCGGGTGAGTTCCTCGGCCGCCTCCAGCTCGTTGATCACGCTGCGCCACAGGCGGGGACGGCGGCCCGCCCAGCGGACGCGGACGCCCCAGGAGTTCATGACGTCGCGGCGGCGGCGGATCACGTCGCGGTTGAACCCCATGAGGAACTTGACCTCCTCGGGGCTGCGGCGCCAGTTCTCGGTGGAGAACGCGTACGCCGACACGTGCGTGACGCCGATCTCGACGGCGCCGGCGACGACGTCGAGCAGCGACGCCTCCCCCATCTTGTGACCCTCGATGCGCGACAGGCCGCGCTGGTTGGCCCAGCGGCCGTTGCCGTCCATGACGATCGCGACGTGCCGGGGGACCAGTTCCGCCGGCAGCTGCGGCGGCCGCGCGCCGGAGGGGTGCGGCGGCGGGGCGACGACCTCCCGGGGTTCGGGCAGACGGCTGGCGCGGCGGAGTCCTGGCACGGTGCCCAGGGTGCCAGGTGAGACGATGCGCCGGTGCACCCCCACGAACCCCTCCCGGTGACGGCACTGGTCCGGCACGGCCAGACCGACTGGAACCGCGACGGACGCCTGCAGGGACGCACCGACGTCCCGCTCAACGACACCGGCCGTGCGCAGGCGCTGGCCCTGGCCGCTCAGCTCGCCGGGCAGGGCTGGGCCGCGATCACGTCCTCGCCGCTGTCCCGGGCGCGCGAGACGGCGCAGATCGTCGCCGACCACCTGGGCCTGGAGCTGCTGCCCCCGCACGACGACCTGGTCGAGCGGGACTTCGGCGAGGCCGAGGGCGGCGACGCCGCGGACCTGCTGGCCCGGTACCCCGACGGCGAGCGACCGGGGCAGGAACCGTGGCCCGAGCTGACCGCCCGGGGCGCGGGGGCGCTGCGCCGGATCCGCGCCGAGCACGGCGACGTCCCGCTGGTCGTGGTCGCGCACGGCACGTTCCTGCGCGCCACGGTCGAGGGCCTGGCCGGGGTCGAGCTGCCCCGCATGGCGAACGCCTCCTCGGTCGTGGTGGAGGGCGCCGGCGACGCGTGGCGCCTGGTGCGCGAACCTCAGCAGGCGTAGGCGGCGAAGTCGTCCAGGAACGCCGGCGGCACCGGTGAGTCCAGGACCGTCTGGGTGAGCAGGACCGCGGTGGCGCCCGTCGCCGGGGTGACGTGGGCGCTGGTGCCCGTCCCGCCGACCCACCCGTAGCGGCCGGTGGCGGGGTCGACGGACCCGCCGAACCCCCAGCCGTGGCCGTCGAGGAACAGCTGCCCCTCCCCGGCCCGCTCCGGCCCGAGCTGGTCGGTCGTCATGCGCTGCAGCGACTCCGGGCTCAGCACCCGCCCGCCGCCGTGCAGCTCCCGCGCGAACGCGGCCTGGTCCCCCAGGGTGCCGACCAGGCCGCCGCCGCCGGAGGGGAAGCGCGGCGGGGCGCTCCACCGGCCGTCGACGCCGTCGAACAGCTCCAGCCCGGCGGGGGTGGCCCGGTACGCGGCGCAGAACCGGTCGCGCTGGTCGGCGCGGACGGCGAACCCGGTGTCGCGCATGCCGAGCGGGCCGGTGACCCGGTCGGCGACGACGTCGGGCAGCGGCCGCCCGGCGACCCGGGCGAGCAGGACGCCGAGCAGGTCGTAGCTGGTGCCGTAGAGGTACGTGGTGCCCGGCTGGTGGCGCAGCGGAACGGTGGCCAGCCCCGCGGTCCACTCCGGCGGCGGCGGCAGCCGGGTGATCTCCAGGCCGGTCTGCCACCGGGACAGGGCCTCGACCCACGCGCCGTCGAACCGGGACGGGAACCCCCAGCCGGTGCAGGAGACCAGGACGTCCTCGACGGTGATCGGCCGCTGCGGCGCGACGGTGTCGCGCAGGTCGGCGTCGGGGTCACGCAGGACGCGCACGTCGCGCAGCTCCGGCAGCCACCGCTCGACGGGGTCGCCGAGGCCGAGCGCGCCGTCCTGGACGAACGTCATCGCGGCGGCCGCCGTGACGGGTTTGGTGAGGGAGGCCCAGCGGAAGACGGTCGCGGGCGTCACGGGCCGCCCGGAGGCGAGGTCGGCGACCCCGGCGGCCGCGACCTCCCGGGTCCCGTCGCGCTCGAGGAGGGCGACGGCCCCCGCGACGGTCCCGGCGGCCACGTGGTGGTGCAGCAGGTCGGTCAGCACCCCCTGACGACCCGGCGGGGCCGCCGGACTCATCGCCCGGCTCAGCGGGCGGTGAGGGGTTCCGCGCGCTCGACGTGCTGCAGGGAGCGGATGCCGCGTTCGAGGTGCCACTGCAGGAACGCCGCGACCAGGCCGCTGCCCTCGCGGCGGCAGCGCTCCTCGGCCTCCTCGGCGACCGACCAGTCCCCGCTGAGCAGCGCGGCGAGCAGCGCGAGCGTGCGGGGGTCCGGGGCGGCCGACCCGGGGGGCCGGCACGAGGAGCAGACGGCTCCCCCGGCGGCGACGTTGAAGGAGCTGTGCGGGCCGGGTTCGGAGCAGCGGGCGCAGTCGGCGAAGCTCGCGGCGTACCCGGCGACCGCCAGGGACCGCAGCAGGAAGGCGTCGAGGACCAACGGACCGTCGTGCTCGCGGCGCGAGAGCGTGCGCAGCGCCCCGACGAGCAGCAGGTACTGCTGGGTGGCGTTCTCCCGCTCGACCTCGGTGAAGCGCTCGGCGGTCTCCAGGAGGGCGTGCCCGACGGTGTAGAGGCCGTAGTCGGTGGCCAGGACCTGCCCGTAGGGGGCGAGGACGTCGACCTGGGTGACGGTGTCGAGGGAGCGGCCGCGGTGCAGCTGGACGTCGACGCAGGTGAACGGTTCCAGGCGGGCCCCGAAGCGGGAGGAGGTGCGCCGCACGCCCTTGGCGACGGCGCGGACGCGGCCGTGGTGGCGGGTCAGCAGCGAGACGATGCGGTCGGCCTCGCCGAGCTTGGTGGTGCGCAGGACCACGGCCTCGTCCCGGTAGCTCTTGGCTCCCCCGATGCTCGAACCCCTCGACCGGCCAGTCACCGCTCCACCGTAGCCGCCGGCACCGACACGACCCCCCGCCCGGGCCGGCCCGGCTCAGGCGGTGACGAGCCGGTCGCGGCCGGAGCGCTGGGCCTCCAGCGCGGCCCGGTCGGCGGCGGCGACGGCCTCGGCGGCCGGGGCGGGCCCGGCCAGGCCCACCGACACGGTGACCCGCAGCCCGAGCGAGGTCTCCAGCCACGGCTCCTTGCGCACGACCTCGAGCAGCTTCTCGGCCGTCGCGCCGGCCCCGTGGCCGTCGGGGACGAGCACGACGAACTCGTCGGCGCCGTAGCGGACGACGGTGTCGTCGTCGGCGACGTTGCGCTGCACCAGGTCCGCGATGCGGCGCAGGACGGCGTCGCCGACCTCGGGCCCGTGCTCCTCGTTGACGGCGCGGAAGCGGTCGACGTCGAGCAGGACGGCGCTGAAGCGCTGGTCGGGGCGTTCGAGGAGCTGCTGCAGCCGGCGGCGGTTGCCGACCCCGGTCAGGGGGTCGACCAGGGAGGCTCGGCCGAGGCGTTCGTGCTGCTCGGCCATCGCGCGCTGCCGGATGCGGTCCTGCAGCGCCTCGAAGCGGCTCTCGCGGTCCTCCCAGAGCCGGGCCAGCGAGACCTGGGCGAGCAGTTCGAGGGCGTCGGCGGCCTCGCTGCGCCCGTCGTGCAGGACGGCGTTGCGGGCGCGGACGGCGAGCGCGGTCAGCCCCCACACGTCGAGCTGGGTGGCGGAGGAGACGCGCTGCACGGCGGTGAGCAGGTCGGCGGCGCCGGTGCGGTCGCCGGCGTCGGAGGTCGCCATGGCCAGGGCGATGCGGGCGATTTGGGTCTCGGCCAGCTCCTCGCGCAGCCGGAAGGCCTCCATGGCGGGCCGCAGGCGGCCCTGGGCGAGCTCGGTCTCGCCGGTGCGCTGCAGGACGAACGCCTCGATGGCCTCGGCGCGGGCGTGCATCTCGGGGTAGTCGGCCCGGGCGGCGAGGGTGCGCATGAGCGCGGCGCGGCTGAGGGCGACGGTGTAGTGCGGCCACGCCTCCTCGCGGCGTCCGGCGACCTCGAGCATGGAACCCCAGGACACCTGCAGGACGGCGGCTTCCTGCGCGACGTTGAGCTGGACGCGGGCGGGCGGGAAGGTGAGGGCGAGCATCTGCACCATGAGCTCGTCGGCCGGTTCGAACAGGGCGAGGGCGTTGAGGGCGAGCGCCACCGACATGGTCGCCGAGAGGTGGTCGTAGGTGCGGATGGGCTGGGCGGAGACGATGAGCTGGCCCTCGGCGAGGTGGTCCATGGCCAGGGCGGTCATGCCGAGGTCGACGCGGGACTCGGCGAGCAGGGCGAGGGCCTTGGCGCGCCAGACGGGGTCGGCGCCGGGGCCGAGGCGGCGCAGCAGCCGGCCGGCCTCCTCGCTGGCCTCGGCGGCGCGGCCGAGCTGGTGGAGGGCGACCCCGCAGATGAACTGCAGGTAGCGGGCGGTGCGCTCGTCGCCGGCGGCCTCGCAGAAGGCGAGGGCTTCGCGGCTGACGTCGATGGCGCGTTCGCCGTAGCCGTCGAGGTAGAGCTTGTGGGACCACTCGGCGAGGGCGTCGAACGGTCCGAACGGTCCGACGGCCTCGAGCTGCGTGCCCACGTCCAACCCCCTTCGTCCCGACACCCACCCCCCGCTGCGATCACAGGTGGTGACTGATCTTAACGGTCCGCACTGCACATCGGGAGGCGAGATCGGCGGGAACGCGCTCGCCCCGTGATCACGGACGGTACACCGTCCATGATCACGGGGCGAGGCCCGGTCCGGGGAGGGGTCAGCGCCGGGCGCGGTTGACCGCCGAGACGATCGCCTTCAGGGAGGCGGTGGTGATGTTGTGGTCGATCCCCACGCCCCACAGGACGCGGCCGTCGACGGCGCACTCCACGTAGGCCGCGGCCTGCGCGTCGCCACCGGCGGACAGCGCGTGCTCGGCGTAGTCCAGGACGCGCACGTCGACGCCCTGCTCCCCCAGCGCCGAGCAGAACGCCGCGATGGGGCCGTTGCCGGTGCCCTGCACGGTGCTCACCGCGCCGGCGTCCCAGAGGTCGACCTCCAGGGTGTCCGCCCCGTCCACCACGCTCACCGAGCGGGTGCCGCGCAGCGCGAACCGGCCCCACTCCGGGGTGCCCGTCGGGGAGGGCAGGTACTCGTCGGAGAACACCTCGAAGATCTGCTTCGAGGACACCTCCCCGCCCTGGGCGTCGGTGCGCTCCTGGATGACGCGGGAGAACTCGATCTGCAGGCGCCGCGGCAGGTCCAGCTGGTGCTCGGCCTTCAGCAGGTACGCGACCCCGCCCTTGCCGGACTGGGAGTTCACCCGGATCACGGCCTCGTAGGAACGGCCCACGTCCTTGGGGTCGATCGGCAGGTACGGCACCGCCCACGGGATCTCGTCGACGGTCTTCCCGGCGGCGGCGGCGTCGCGCTCCATCGCCTCCAGGCCCTTCTTGATGGCGTCCTGGTGCGAGCCGGAGAACGCGGTGAAGACGAGGTCGCCGCCGTAGGGGACGCGCTCGCCGACGGGCAGCTGGTTGCAGTGCTCGACGGTGCGCCGCACGTGGTCGATGTCGGAGAAGTCGATCTGCGGGTCGATGCCCTGGCTGAACAGGTTCATCCCCAGCGTCACCAGGTCCACGTTGCCGGTGCGCTCGCCGTTGCCGAACAGGCAGCCCTCGATGCGGTCCGCCCCGGCCAGGTAGCCCAGCTCGGCGGCCGCGACGCCGGTCCCGCGGTCGTTGTGCGGGTGCAGGGACAGGATCACGTGCTCGCGGTGGTCCAGGTGCCGCGACATCCACTCGATCGAGTCGGCGTAGACGTTCGGGGTCGCCATCTCGACGGTGGCGGGCAGGTTCACGATGACGTTGCGCTCGGCGGTCGGCTCGAACACCTCGAGGACCGCGTTGCAGATGCGGGCGGCGAACTCCAGCTCGGTGCCGGTGTACGACTCGGGGCTGTACTCGTAGTAGACGGTCGTCTCGGGGATGGTCTCCTCGAACTTCCGGCACAGCCGCGCGCCCTGCAGCGCCAGGTCGACGATGCCGTCCTCGTCGGAGCCGAAGACCACGCGCCGCTGCAGCACCGAGGTGGAGTTGTACAGGTGGACGATCGCCTGCTTCGCCCCGCGCAGCGACTCGTAGGTGCGCTCGATGAGGTGCTCGCGGGCCTGGGTCAGCACCTGGATGCGCACGTCGTCGGGGATGAGGTCGTTCTCGATCAGGGTGCGGACGAAGTCGAAGTCCGTCTGGGAGGCCGAGGGGAACCCGACCTCGATGTCCTTGTAGCCCATCTGCACCAGCAGGGTGAACATCCGCAGCTTGCGCTCGGAGTTCATCGGGTCGATGAGGGCCTGGTTACCGTCGCGCAGGTCGACCGCGCACCAGCGGGGCGCCTTCTCGATGCGCTTGGTCGGCCAGGTGCGGTCGGGCAGGTCCACGGTGATCTGCTCGTGGAACGGCAGGTACTTGTGGAACGGCATCGGGCTGGCGGTCTGGGGGTTGTCCACGTCATCTCCTCGTGAGCGGGTCGGTGTGGCGGCCGGCACGCACGACGAGGTCCCGCGACGGGGAGACCGGCCTAGCTGGCCCCGCCGCGGCGACGAAGGAGGAGGTTCTCCAGACGAGCCACGCCGCCACCGTACCCCCACCGGCGACCGGCGCGCGCGGGCGTCGGTGCGGGCGTCGGTGCGGGCGCCGGCCCGCACCGCTGGATCGCCACGTCTGCGGTCATTGTCCGCGCATGTGGACGTGTGACACACTGCCGACACCTCCTGCCGACGACGAAGGACGGGTCATGACCAGCCGGATCACGGACGTCACCACCACCCCGGTCGCCTTCCGCGACCTGCCCCTGCTCAACAACGTCGGCGTCCACGAGCCCTTCGCCCTGCGCAGCGTCGTGGAGGTCCGCACCGAGGACGGGCTCAGCGGCCTCGGGGAGAGCTACGGCGACGCCGCCCACCTCGACCGGCTGCGGGCCGCCGCGCAGCGGCTGCGCGGCGTCGACGTGTTCGACCTGCACGCGATGGGCCGCGCGGTCGCCGCCTCGTTGCCGGGGGACACCAGCGGCGGCCACGGCATGGGGTTGCAGATCACCACCTCCAACACCGCCGACCGTGTCTTCTCCCCCTTCGAGGTCGCCGCCCTGGACGTGCAGGGCAAGCTGCTGGGCCGTCCCGTGAGCGACCTGCTCGGCGGCGCGGTCCGCGACGAGGTCGCCTACAGCGCCTACGCGTTCTACAAGTGGGCCGGGCACCCGGGGCAACCCGACGACGAGTGGGGCGCGGCGCTGGACCCGGCCGGGATCGTGGCGCAGGTCCGCCGCATGGTCGACGAGTTCGGGTTCACCGCGGTCAAGCTCAAGGGCGGCGCGTTCCCGCCCGAGGAGGAGGTCGAGGCGATCCGGGCGCTGCGCGCGGAGTTCCCCGACCTGCCGCTGCGGCTGGACCCCAACGGCGCGTGGACCGTCGAGACCTCCCTGTGGGTCGCCGACCAGCTCGACGGGGTCCTGGAGTACCTGGAGGACCCGACCCCCGGCATCGAGGGCATGGCCGCGGTCGCCGCGAAGCTGGAGGGCCGGGTGCCGCTGGCGACGAACATGTGCGTCGTCGCGTTCGGGCACCTGCCCCCCGCGATCGCGGCCGACGCCGTCCAGGTCGTCCTGTCCGACCACCACTTCTGGGGCGGGCTGCGCCGCTCGCAGGACCTCGCGCGGATCTGCGAGGTGTTCGGCAAGGGGTTGTCCATGCACTCCAACTCCCACCTCGGCATCAGCCTGGCCGCCATGACGCACCTGGCCGCCGCCACCCCGAACCTCGACTACGCCTGCGACACGCACTGGCCGTGGAAACGTCCCGAGGACGACGTCGTCGTCCCGGGGGTGCTGGGTTTCACGCACGGTGCCGTAAAGGTCCCGACGACTCCCGGCCTCGGCGTGGAGCTCGACCGCGACGCCCTGGCCCGCCTGCACGAGCAGTACCTGCGCACCGACGTCCGCGAGCGCGACGACACCGGGTACATGCGCCGGTTCGACCCGCAGTTCGCCCCGCGGTCGGCGCGCTGGTGAGCGCGCTGGAGGTCCTCGTCACCGAGCCCGTCCTCGGGCGGTTCACCGACGTCCTCACCCGCGACGGCGCGAGCCCGCACCGGTGGACGTTCGGGGCCGGCCCCGAGCGCAGCCCCGACGTCCTGGTCTGCTCGGCCGCGACGCCCGCGCAGATCGCCGCGCTGCCGGACCTGAGGCTGGTGCAGGTCACCGGCGCCGGCGTCGACAAGGTCCCCGCCCTGCCCCCGGACGTGCTGCTGGCCAACACGTCCCACCACGGTCGGTCCATCGCCGAGCACGTCCTCACCGTCACGTCGGTGCTGCGCCGCGGGCTCCTCACCTCCGACCGGGAAGTGCGCGAGGGCCGGTGGCGCAACGCCGTCGTCACCGACGGGTTCCCCTTCGGCCGGCTGTGGGCCGGGGCCCGGGTGGGGATCGTGGGGTTCGGCGGGATCGGCCGCGAGGTCGCCCGCCTCGCCCTGGCCGTGGGGATGAGCGTCCGCGCCGTCCGCCGCGACCCGCACGCCCCGCGACCGGACGACCTGCGCGCGGTCCGGGTCGAGGGGGACGACGCCCTGCACGACCTGCTGGCCGGTTCCGACGTCGTCGTCGTGACCGTCCCGCTGGACGAGAGCACCCGCGGCCTGGTCGGTGCGGCCGAACTGGCCGCCATGCCCGGCGACGCCGTGCTGGTCAACGTCGCCCGCGGGCCCGTCGTCGACGAGCAGGCCCTGCACGACGCGCTGCGCGACGGCACCATCGGCGGCGCCGCGATCGACGTGTGGTGGCGCGACCCGCGCGACCGCGACGCTCCCCCGCCCTCGCACCTGGACTTCACCGGTTTCGGCAACGTCGTCCTCACCCCCCACCAGTCCGGGCACACCGAGGAGACGTTCCGCGCCCGCGCGCAGGACGTCACCGACAACGTCGACGCCCTCGCCGCGGGCCGGCCGCTGCGGAACCTGGTCGTCCGCTGAGCCTCGGGGACCGTGCCACCATGAGGCGGTGTCGAAGTACGTCGCGCTGCCCAAGGTCGAGCTCCACCTGCACGCCGAGGGGACGCTGGAACCCGAGCTCGCGTTCGCCCTCGCCGCCCGCAACGGGGTGAGCCTGCCGTTCGCCACCGAGGAGGACCTGCGGGCGGCCTACGACTTCACCGACCTGCAGTCGTTCCTCGACCTCTACTACGCCACGACGGCCGTGCTGCGCACCCGCGCCGACTTCCACGACCTGCTCTGGGCCTACCTGGAACGCTCTGCGGCGCAGGGGTTGCAGCACGTCGAGGTGTTCTTCGACCCGCAGGCCCACACCACCCGTGGCGTCGCGTTCACCGACGTCGTCGACGGCCTGCACGACGCCCTGGAGCGGGCGCGGACGGAACTCGGGATCACCGGCGGGCTCATCCTGTGCTTCCTGCGCGACCGGCCCGTCGCCGAGGCCGCGCAGACCCTGAAGGCGGCCCGCGAGCGGCTCGACGTGCTGCTCGGGGTGGGCCTGGACTCCGCCGAGGTCGGTTTCCCGCCCGGCCCGTTCGCCGGCGTCTTCGCCCGCGCCGCCGAGCTGGGCCTGCGGCGGGTCGCGCACGCCGGCGAGGAGGCCCCCGCGTCGTCGGTCACCGAGGCGCTGGACGCCCTCGGCGTCGAACGCATCGACCACGGGGTGCGGTCCCTGGACGACCCGGGGCTGGTCGCGCGGCTGGTGCGCGAGGAGGTCCCGCTGACGGTGTGCCCGCTGTCGAACCTGCGGCTGCGCGTCGTCGACGACCTCGCCACCCACCCGCTGCCGGCGATGCTCGCCGCGGGCCTGAAGGTCAGCCTGCACTCCGACGACCCCGCCTACTTCGGCGGGTACGTGGGCGACACGTTCGACGCCGTGGACGGCGCCGGGCACCTGGACGACGAGACCGCCGCGCTGCTGGCCCGCAACGCCGTCGACGGCTCGTTCGCGAGCGAGCAGCGCAAGGCGGAGCTGCGGGCCGGGATCGAGGAGTGGCTGGCGGCGCGCGGCTGAGGTCGTGCGCTCGGGCGGTCCAGGAGGCAGCTCGCACCGCTCACCGGCCAGCCCGCTCCCACGGGTCGTCCGCCTCGTCGGCACCCCAGGCCTCGCGGGTGTCCTGCTCCCACCGCTCACGCTCCTCCCGGCTCAGCAGAGGGAGGCCGGCGAACACCTGCTTCGTGTCCGTGGCGGGAACGAACCGCCGAGGTAGCGCCGGGAGCGGGTCCACGAGGGACGAGCGTACCGAGGGCTCGGTGCGCCGGCCAGGTCGTCGCACGACGCACCCCACCCGGTGCCCCGGCGCCGGCGCCCGCCGCCGTGGGGTGTGGCGGGGGCCGGCGCAGGACTCAGACCGCGACCGGCGCGCTCGGCACCAGGGGGTGGAAGCACTCCGCGACGTGCTCCCCGCCGCGCGCGTCGCGCACCAGCGGGGGCGCGGCGACGGCGCACTCGTCGGTCGCCTTCCAGCACCGGGTCCGGAACCGGCAGCCCGACGGCGGGTCCAGCGGGGAGGGGACCTCCCCGGACAGCACGATCCGTTCCCGGCGGTGCTCGGGGTCCAGGGTCGGGGCGGCCGACAGCAGCGCCGCAGCGTAGGGGTGCTGGGGGTGGTCGTACACGTCGTCGGTGCCGCCGGACTCCACGATGCGCCCCAGGTACATGACGACGACGCGGTCGGCGACGTGCCGCACCACGGACAGGTCGTGGGAGATGAACACGTAGCTGACCCCCAGCTCGGCCTGCAGGTCGGCCAGCAGGTTCAGCACCTGGGCCTGCACGGACAGGTCGAGGGCGGACACCGGTTCGTCGCAGACGACGACGTCGGGCCTCAGCGCCAGGGCACGGGCGATCCCCAGGCGCTGGCGCTGGCCGCCGGAGAACTCCGACGGGAACTTCCCGGCATCGCTGGGCCGCAGGCCGACCAGGTGCAGCAGCTCGCGCACCCGGGCCGCGCGGTCGCGGGCGGTCCGGTACACGTCGCGGTGCGTCCGCCAGGGTTCGGCGACGATGTCGGCGGCGCTCATCCGCGCGTCGAGCGAGGCGAAGGGGTCCTGGAACACCATCTGCACGCGGCGGCGGAACGCCAGCAGGTCCTTGCCGCGCAACGTCCACGGGTCGACGCCGTCGAACCGGACGGTCCCGGCGTCGGGGCGTTCGAGCATCAGCAGGGTCCGCGCGAGCGTCGACTTGCCGCACCCGGACTCCCCCACCAGGCCCAGGGTCTCGCCCCGGCCGAGGTCGAGGTCGATGCCGTCCAGGGCCCGCAGGGTCCGCGTCCCCGCGCCGGAGCCGACCGCGAAGGTCTTGGTCAGCCCGCGGACCTGCAGCAGCGGATCGTTCACGAGGGCACCTCCTGGAAACCGAGTTCTCCCGCCCGGTGGCACGCGACCCGGCGGCCGGTGGCGTCGGCCCGCTCGGCCGGGCGCCGGGCCCGGCACACGTCCTGCACGAGCGGGCAGCGGTCCTGGTAGACGCAGGCGGCCGGGATCGCCCGCAGCTCGGGGGGTGAACCGCCGATGGAGGCCAGCGGGACCCCCTTGGGGACGCGTGCCGGCACGGAGTCCAGCAGCCCCCGCGTGTAGGGGTGGTGGGGCCGGGAGAACACCTCGGCCACCGGCCCGGCCTCCACGACGGTCCCGGCGTACATGACGACGACGTCGTCGGCCTCCTCGGCGACCAGGGCGAGGTCGTGGGTGATGAGGACGACCGCCATGTCCCGCTCGGTCCGCAGTTCCCGCAGCAGCTGCATGATCTGCGCCTGGACGGTGACGTCGAGCGCGGTGGTGGGCTCGTCGGCCAGCAGCACCGCGGGGTTCAGCGCGACGGCCATCGCGATGAGCAGCCGCTGGCGCATCCCGCCGGAGAACTGGTGCGGGTAGGCGTCGACCCGCGTCTCGGGGCTGGGGATCCCCACCCGCCCCATCAGCCGGACGGCCTCGGCGCGGGCGGCCCTCCTCGACATCCCGGAGTGGATGCGGAACGGCTCGGCCAGCTGGGTGCCGACGGTGTAGACGGGGTTCAGGGCGGTCAGCGCGTCCTGGAACACGATGGCCAGGCCGGGGCCGGCGAGCCTGCGGCGGGCCGCGCGCCCGGCGGTCACCAGGTCGGTCCCCGCGAGCCGGACGGCCCCGCCGGACACCGAGGCCACGGGTTCGAGCAGCCCGACGAGGGCCTGGGCGGTGAGGGACTTCCCGCAGCCCGATTCACCGAGCAGGGCCAGGGTCCGGCCCGACCGGGCGCCGAAGCTCACCCCGTCGACGGCGCGGACGGTCCCGGACGGGGTGCGGATGTCGACCGTGAGCCCGTCGACGTCCAGCGCGGGTGCGTGCGTCACGACGGTCACGAGTCCTCCTGGGGGCGGGCGGCGGCGAGCTCGGCGGCGCGCCGCGGGCGGCGGCGCTGGGCGCGGGGCAGGGTGAGCCGCCACCGCTGGGCGGGGTCGGTCGCCAGCCGCGCCCAGGCGGCCAGGACCGTCGCCGACACGGTGGTGACGACGATGCACAACCCGGGGAAGAACGACAGCCACCAGGCCGTGGCCAGGTAGGCGCGGCCCTGGGCGACCATCAGGCCCCAGCTGACGTCCGGCGGCTGGATGCCGATGCCCAGGAAGCTGAGGGAGGACTCGCTGAGCATCACGAAGCAGAACTCCAGCGTCGCGACGGTCAGCAGGGTGGGCAGCACGACCGGGAAGACGTGCCGGCGGATGATCTGCCGGCTGGGGGTCCCGAAGGTGCGGGCGGCGTCGACGAACAGCCGGGTCGACAGTTCCGCCGACTCCGCGCGGGCGGTCCGCAGGTAGACGGGGATGCGGGTGATCGCCAGGACGGCGACGATGTTCGCCGCGCTGGGGTTGAACACGAACAGCACGACGACGGCCATCAGGAGCGAGGGGAAGCTCATGACGACGTCGGCGACGCGCAGGGCGACGGTCTCGCGGCGGCCGCGGTGGTACCCGGCCCACATCCCGACGAGGGTCCCGACCACGAGGGCGATCAGGACGGCGGGGACGGCGACGGAGAACGTGGTGCGGGCGGCCAGCACGAGGCGCACCAGGACGCTGCGGCCCAGCTGGTCCGTCCCGAGCCACCCGGCGACGCCGTGGTCCAGCGACGGGGGCCGCCGGGCTTCGCGCAGGTCCAGGTCGCCGGCGTCGTCCGGCAGCAGCCACGGCCCGACCACGGCGGTGGCGGTGACGAGCGCCAGCACCAGGGCCGCGCCGAGCGCGACCCGGTCGCGCCGCAGCATCCGCCACAGGGAGGTCTTCTCCGGCCGCGGGCGGGCCGGGGCCTCCACGGGTCGTTCTTCCAAGGCGCTCACGTCACACCGCGACCTTCTCGCGCACCCGCGCGTCGAGCAGCGCGTACCCGATGTCGATGAGGATGTTCAGGGCGAAGATCGTCACGGCCGTCAGCAGGACCGCGGCCTGCAGGACGGCGAAGTCGCGGCCGAGGATCGAGTCGATCATGAGCTTCCCGATGCCGGGCCAGCCGAAGATCGTCTCGACGACCACCGCGCCGTTGACCAGGCCGACGGTGAGGTCGCCGGCGACGGTGAGGGCGGGCGCGGCGGCGTTGCGCAGCGCGTGGTGGGTGACGACCCGCAGGTCGTCGGCGCCCTTGCTGCGCGCCAGCCGGACGTAGGGGGCGGACAGCGCCGAGACCATCGCCCCGCGCACCACCTGCGTCAGCACCCCGACGGGGCGGATGACGAGGGTGAGGATCGGCAGGACCCAGCTCGCGGCCCCGGCGTCCACGCCGGAGGTGGGCAGCCAGCCGAGCACGACCGCGAACACCAGCACGCCGGTGATGGCGAACCAGAAGTCCGGCACGCTGGCGGCGGTCATGGACAGGAACGAGGAGATCCGGTCGGCGACCGAGTTGGGCCGGAACGCGGCCCAGCTGCCGATGACGACGGCGGCGAGGACGGCGAGGAGCATCGTCGTGGCCGCCAGCTGCAGCGTCGCGGGGAAGGCCCGCAACGCCATGGCCGCGGCCTCCTCGCCGGTGCGCAGCGAGGTGCCGAAGTCCAGCTGGAGCACCCCGGCGAGGTAGTCCAGCAGCTGCCGCCACCAGGGGTCGTCGAAACCGTTGGCCGCGGCGAACTCGGCGCGCTGCTCGGCGGTCGCCGACTCGGGCAGGTACAGCGCGGTCGGGTCGCCCGTCAGCCGGGCCAGCAGGAACACGCCGAGCAGGACGACGAACAGCGGGACCAGGCTCGTCAGCGCCCGGCGGGCGGCGAAGCGCAGCACTCGGCTCACCTCCCGGTGGGTCTCATGGCGGCGAGGTGCATCTCGTCGCCGGTGGCGGACGTGGGTTCGTAGTCGACGCGGTCGGACCGGGCGATCGCGCCGGTCATGTGCGCGATGTACGCGAACTGGCCGACGAGGTCGGGTTCGTCGGCGAACACCTGCGCGAGGGCGTCCTGGCGGTCCCGCCCGGACAGCGCCTCGGCCGCCCGGACCCGCTCGTCGAGCTCGGGGCTGCCGCCGGAGCTCTGCTGCCCCTGGCTGAGCAGGTACTGGTCGACGCTGAAGGCGGCGTCGCCGGCCTGGTTGCCGTGCTGGATGACGAGGAGGTAGGGGCCGGGGTCCTCGGGGAAGGGCCGTTGCTGGTACTCGATGGACTGGACGGTGTCGACCATGCGGATCGAGACGTCGAGCCCGAGGTCGGACAGTTCCTGCTGGATCACCTGGGTCGTCTCCTCGACCATCGGGAACAGGCCGGTCCGGGCGATGAGCCGGATCGGCACGTCGAGGTCGACGCCGTCGGCGCGGGCCTGCGCGAGCAGTTCCGCGGCCTGCGCGGGGTCGTAGGGCGCCGGGCGCAGGTCGGCATTGAACCCGACGATGCCCTCGGGGACGAGCTGGGCGGCCGGTTCGGCGCCGTTGCCGTAGAGGACCTCGGCCAGGCCGGCGCGGTCGACGGCGAGGTCGACGGCCCGCCGCACGCGCGGGTCGTCCAGCGGGGGTTCGGCCAGCTGCATGCGGATCGCGGTGGTCTCGTTGTTCCGGTAGTCGACCTCGGTGGCCCCGGCGCCGTCCTCGGGGCCGATGGAGGTCGCGATCTCGGCCTCGCCGCCGACGACCATGGCGGCGCGGACGCTGCCCTCGCTGCGCCACTCGTACTCGGCCTCGCGGTAGGCGGGGGCGGCGCCCCAGTAGGTGTCGTTGCGGGTGAGGACCAGGCGCTGCCCGGCGTCCCAGCGCTCGACGCGGTAGGGGCCGGTCCCGACGGGTTCGCGCACCTTCGCGGTGGTGTCGGTGCTGGTGGGGACCACCTCGACGAACGACAGGCGCAGCGGGAGGATCGGGTCGGGTTCGGGGGTGGTGACGACGAGGGTCAGCGGGTCCACGACCCGGGTGCCCAGGTCGACGTCGCCGAAGACGTACCCCTCGACGTCGCAGCTGACGTCGGAGTCGAGGGTGCGCTGGATCGAGAACGCGGCGGCCTGCGCGTCGAAGGGGGTGCCGTCGCTGAAGGTGACGCCGGGGCGCAGGTGGAACGTCCAGCTGGTGGGCGCGTCCTGCTCCCAGGCGGTGGCCAGCAGCGGCAGCAGCTCGCCGGTGGCGGGGTCGCGCTCGGCGAGGGGCTCGGTGATGTTGGAGCGGACCACGACGCCGGTGGAGGTCAGCGAGGCGTCGCAGGGTTCGAGGGTGGGCGGTTCCTGGGGCAGCACGATGCGGACGGTGTCCGGTGCGGCCGGCGACCCGCTGCCGGAGTTGGCCACCGAGCAGGCCCCGAGCAGCAGCACGGCGGCGCCCGCGGCGAGCGGCCGGACGGAGTGGTGCGTCATTGCGGCTCCTCCACCGATGGACATCAATGTCTACGGATGTGGATGGGGTCTATCGACTGGGACGAATCTAGGGTCCACCTCCCACAGCGTCAAGCACGTCACCAATGTCCACCCACGTAGACACTGTTCCCACTCGTGAGCAGAGCTGTTACGGTCGGCACCTGTCGCGCGGCACCGCCGCCCCGCCCGCTCCACGTCGCAGGCCACGCCCCCACACCGGAGAGACCATGAGCAGCCAGAGCAGCTACGCACCAGACGACCTCCGCCGGGCCCTGGGCTCGGGACTGCTGTCGTTCCCGGTGACGCACACCCGCGCCGACCTGTCCTTCGACGAGGACGCCTACCGCGACCACGTCGCTCACCTGTCCGGGTTCGGCGCCGCGGGCCTGTTCGCCGCCGGCGGGACCGGGGAGTTCCCCGCCCTGACCCCCGGCGAGGTGCAGCGGATCGTCGTCGCGACCGTCGAGGCCAACGGCGGCACGAGCCCGGTCGTCGGCCCCGTCGGCTACGGCACGGCCACCGCCGTCGCGATGGCGCGCGAGGTCGAGGCCGCCGGCGCCGACGGCGTCTTCGTGCTGCCGCCCTACCTCAGCGAGCTCACCCAGGACGGCCTGTACGAGCACGTCGCCGCCGTCTGCCGCGCCACCTCCCTCGGCGTCGTCGTCTACCACCGCGCCAACGCGCGCTTCACCGCCCGCACCGTCGCCCGGCTCGTGGAGGAGTTCGACAACTTCATCGGGTTCAAGGACGGCGTCTGCGACATCGACCTGCTCGCGACGCTCTACGCCACCCACGGCGACCGCCTGCTGTACGTCGGCGGCCTGCCCACCGCCGAGACCTACGCGCTGCCGTACCTGGAACTGGGCGCCACCACCTACTCCTCGGCCATCTTCAACTTCGCCCCCGAGTGGGCCCGGGCGTTCTACGACGACGTCGTCGCCCGCGACCGGACCGCGGTGTACGACCGGCTGCGCGAGTTCGTCATCCCCTACCTGGACATCCGCAACCGGGCGGCGGGGTACCCCGTGTCCATCGTCAAGGCGGGGATGACGGCCGTCGGCCGCAGCGCCGGCCCGGTCCGCCCGCCCCTGACCGACCTGACCGACAGCGAACTGGCCGAACTGACCGACCTCGTCAAGAAGGTGGTGTGACGGTGGACCTCACCGGAGAGCTGTTCCTGGCCGGCGAACGCGTCCGGGGCACCGGCGCCGAGCTGCGCGCCACCGACCCCCGCACGGGCGACACCCTCGAACCGGTGTACCGGCTGGGCACGACTGACGACGTCGACCGCGCCGCGACCGCCGCCGCGCAGGCGTTCCGCCCCTACCGCCGCACCGACCCCAAGGTGCGCGCGGAGTTCCTCGACAGCATCGCCGACGGGCTCGCCGCGCTCGGGGAGGAGATCGTCGAGCGCGTGCAGCGCGAGACCGGCATCGCCGAGCCGCGCGTGCGCGGGGAACTGGCCCGCACCGTGAACCAGCTGCGGTTGTTCGCCGGGGTCGTCCGCGACGGCTCGTACACCGGTGCCCGCGTCGAGACCGCCCTGCCCGACCGGAAGCCGCTGCCGCGCCCGGACCTGCGCCAGCACAAGGTGCCGCTCGGGCCGGTCGCCGTGTTCGGGGCCAGCAACTTCCCGCTCGCGTTCTCGGTGGCCGGGGGCGACACCGCCTCCGCGCTGGCCGCCGGGTGCCCCGTCGTCGTCAAGGCGCACTCCTCGCACCCGGGCACCTCCGAGCTCGTCGCCGGGGTCGTCACCGCCGCCGTCGCCGCGCACGACCTGCCCGCCGGCACGTTCTCCCTGCTGTACGGCGAGGGCCGCGAGGTGGGCACCGCGCTCGTCGCGCACCCGGCGATCGCCGCCGTCGGGTTCACCGGGTCCCGCGCCGGCGGCACCGCGCTGGTCGCCGTCGCCAACGCCCGGCCGCGGCCGATCCCGGTCTACGCCGAGATGTCGAGCATCAACCCCGTCGTCCTGCTCCCCGCGGCCCTGCGCGAGCGGGGCCGGGCCGTCGGGGAGGGTTTCGTCGCCTCCCTGACCACCGGCGTCGGGCAGCTGTGCACCAGCCCCGGCCTCGTGCTGGCCGTGGACTCCCCCGGCCTGCAGGACTTCCTCGACGGCGCCGCCGCCGCGGTCCGCGCCTCCGCCGCCGCGCCCATGCTCTCGGCGGGGATCTGCACCGCCTACGACCGCGGCGTGCAGGCGCTGCGGGACAACCCCGCCGTCGAGGAGATCGCCACCGGCGCCGACGACGACTCCCTCGCCGCCGCCGGGACGACCCACCTGTTCACCACCACCGCCGAGGCGTTCCTGCGCGACGACAGCCTCGCCGAGGAGGTGTTCGGCGCCTCCTCCCTGGTGGTCCGCGTCCCCGGCCCCGAAGCGCTGCCGGAGGTCCTGGACCGCATCGAGGGCCAGCTCACCGCGACCGTCCACCTCGGCGCCGGGGACGAACCCACCGCCGCCGACCTGCTGCCCGCGCTGGAGGAGAAGGTCGGGCGCATCGTCGTCAACGGCTGGCCCACCGGCGTCGACGTCGGCGAGGCGATCGTCCACGGCGGCCCGTTCCCCGCCACCAGCGACGGCCGCTCCACCTCCGTCGGCACCCTGGCGATCGAGCGCTTCCTGCGGCCCGTCGCCTACCAGGACGTCCCGGCGTCGCTGCTGCCCGCCGACCTCGGGCAGGTCCCGTGAGCGACACCCCCGTCGTCGTCGGCGTCCGGGTCGTCCCGGTCGCCGGCCACGACGACATGCTGCTGAACCTGTCCGGGGCCCACGCCCCGTTCTTCACCCGCAACGTCGTCGTCCTCACCGACTCCGACGGCCGCACCGGCGTCGGGGAGGTCCCCGGCGGGGAGGCGATCCGGCAGACCCTCACCGAGGCCGGGGAACTGCTCACCGGTCAGCCCGTGGCCCGCCACCGCGAACTGCTGCAACGGGTCCAGCGGACGTTCGCAGGCCGCGACGCCGCCGGCCGGGGCCTGCAGACGTTCGACCTGCGCACCACCGTCCACGTCGTGACCGCCCTGGAGGCGGCGCTGCTGGACCTGCTCGGGAAGTTCCTGGAAGTGCCCGTCGCCGACCTGATCGGCGAGGGCCGCCAGCGCGACCGGGTGCAGGCCCTGGGGTACCTGTTCTTCGTCGGCGACCGCACCCGGACCGACCTGCCGTACCGCGGCGAACCCGACGGCGACGACTGGACCCGGCTGCGGCACGAACCGGCCCTGAACGCCGCCTCCGTCGTCCGGCTCGCCGAGGCCGCGCAGGCCAGGTACGGGTTCACCGACTTCAAGCTCAAGGGGGGCGTCCTGCCCGGCGAGGAGGAGGTCGAGGTCGTCACCGCGCTGGCGCGGCGGTTCCCCGACGCGCGCATCACCCTGGACCCCAACGGCGGCTGGCTGCTGGCCGACGCGGTCCGGCACGGGCGGGCGCTGCGCGACGTCGTCGCCTACGCCGAGGACCCCTGCGGCGCCGAGGGCGGCTACTCCGGCCGCGAGGTCATGGCCGAGTTCAAGCGCGCCACCGGCCTGCGGACGGCGACGAACATGATCGCCACCGACTGGCGCCAGCTCGGGCACGCGGTCCGCGCGAACGCCGTCGACATCCCGCTGGCCGACCCGCACTTCTGGACGATGGCCGGCTCGGTGCGGGTCGCGCAGCTGTGCCAGGCGTGGGGCCTGACCTGGGGCTCGCACTCCAACAACCACTTCGACGTCTCGCTGGCGATGTTCACCCACGTCGCGGCGGCCGCCCCCGGCGACGTCACCGCCATCGACACCCACTGGATCTGGCAGGACGGGCAGCGCCTGACGAAGGACCCGCTGCAGATCCGCGACGGGTTCCTCGACGTCCCCACCACCCCCGGCCTGGGCGTGGAGCTGGACGAGGAACGGCTCGCCGCCGCGCACGAGCTGTACCTGCGCGAGGGCCTCGGCGCCCGCGACGACGCCGTCGCCATGCAGCACCTGGTCCCCGGGTGGACGTTCGACCCCAAGCGACCCGCCCTGGAGCGACCGTGACCGTCCTCGTCGTGGGGGACCTCAAACCCTCCCTCGTGCAGACCCTGCGGACCCGGTACGGGGCCGTGGGCGAACCCTCCCCCGACGTCGCCGGCGACGTCGACGTGGTGGTGACCTCGGGGCGGTTCGGCGTCGACGCCGGCCTCATGGCCCGGCTGCCCGCGCTGCGGGCCGTCCTGAACTTCGGCGTCGGGTACGACACCACCGACGTCGCCGAGGCGAACCGGCGCGGCGTCGTCGTCACGAACACCCCCGACGTCCTCACCGACTGCGTCGCCGACACCGCCGCGGCGCTGGTGCTGGACGTCCTGCGGGGTTTCAGCGCCGCGGACCGCTGGGTGCGGGCCGGGAACTGGTCCGCGGCGGCGAACTACCCGCTGACCCGCCGCGTGCGCGGGACCCGCGTCGGGATCCTCGGCCTGGGCCGGATCGGGCGGGCGATCGCGCACCGCCTGGAGGGTTTCGGCGTGAGCACCGCCTACCACAACCGGCGCGAGCTGCCCGGCGCCGGCTACCGGTACCTGCCCGACGCGCGGTCGCTGGCCGCCGCGTCCGACGTGCTCGTCGTCGCCGCCTCCGGGGGCGCGGACTCCGCCGGGCTGGTCTCGGCGGAGGTCCTGACGGCGCTGGGGCCTCAGGGGTACCTGGTGAACGTCGCCCGCGGCAGCGTCGTCGACGAGGACGCGCTGGTGGAGGCGCTGCGGGAGGGCCGGATCGCCGGGGCCGGGCTCGACGTGTTCGCCCACGAGCCCCACGTCCCCGCCGCCCTGCTCGAGCGCGACGACGTGGTCCTGCTGCCCCACCTGGGCAGCGGGACGGTCCAGACGAGGGACGCCATGGAACGGCTCGTGCTGGACAACCTCGACGCGTTCCTGGCCGACGGCCGGGTCCTCACCCCGGTCCCGGAGACGGCGCCGTGAGCGTCGTGGTGGGCTGGGTGCCCACCGAGGCCGGGCGCGCC
The DNA here is from genome assembly GCF_050871975.1 of Kineococcus rugosus. Classification (NCBI taxonomy): domain Bacteria; kingdom Bacillati; phylum Actinomycetota; class Actinomycetes; order Kineosporiales; family Kineosporiaceae; genus Kineococcus; species Kineococcus rugosus. The sequence continues at coordinate 27,734 of NZ_JBJLSJ010000003.1, forward strand.
GCCCTGCAGCACGCCGCGCGCGAGGCGGAGCTGCGTTCCACCGACCTCGTCGTCCTGGGGACGGCCCCCGGGTCGAAGGACGAGGCGGAGCTGCACGCCGACGTCGAGCTGCTGCGCGCCTCCACCACCCGGCCGGTCTCGGTCCGCCCCCTCACCGGCGACCGCGACGCCGCCGACGAGCTCGTCGACCTGTCGTTCGAGGAGTCGACCGAGCTCATCGTGCTCGGGGTCCGCCGCCGCTCCCCCGTCGGGAAGCTGCTCCTGGGCAGCACGTCCCAGCGCGTGCTGCTGGAGGCGCAGTGCCCGGTGACGGCGGTCAAGCCCCCGCTGCCCGGCTGAGGACGGTGTCGCGCCGGTCCGTTGGTAGCGTCCGCCCATGCCTCCCGGCGCGAACCTGGCCGCCTTCGCCCTCGCCGCTGCCGTCCTCATCGCGGTCCCCGGACCGAGCGTGCTGTTCGTCGTCGGCCGGTCCCTGTCCGCCGGCCGGCGCGTGGGCCTGCTCACCGTGCTCGGGAACGCCCTGGGGATGCTGCCGCAGGTCCTGGCCGTTGCCGCCGGCGTCGGGGCGCTGCTCGCGCAGTCCGCGGTCGCCTTCACCGTCCTGAAGACGGTCGGGGCCCTCTACCTCGTGCACCTCGGGGTCCAGGCGATCCGGCACCGCCACCGCACCACGGCCACGGCCACGGCCACGGACGCGGCGACCGGCCCGCGCCGGCCCGCCGGGGTCCCCGCGGGCAGGTCGCTGCGCGAGGGGTTCCTCGTGGGCGTCACCAACCCCAAGTCGGCGGTCTTCTTCGTCGCGGTCCTGCCGCAGTTCACCGACCCGGCCACCGGGCCGGTCTGGAGCCAGGTCCTCGTCCTAGGGGCGCTCCACGTCCTCATCGGGCTGGCCTTCGACGCCGCCTGGGCGCTGACCGCCGGCGCCGCCCGCGGCTGGCTCACCCGCGACCCGCGCCGCCTGCCCCGCCTCGGCGCCACCGGTGGCGTGATGATGATCGGCGTCGGCGGCACCCTCGCGCTCACCGACCGCCACCTCTGAGGGACCGCGGGTCCAGCCCCCGCCCCCGGGGTACGTTGCGGACGTGGACGCGCTGACGTGGGACCCCGACCAGTACGCCCGGTTCTCCGCCCCGCGGGCCCGCCCGTTCCACGACCTGGTGGACCGGGTGGGGGCGCGCGACCCCGGCGTCGTCGTCGACGTCGGCTGCGGGCCCGGTGACCTCACCCTGGACCTGGCCCGCCGCTGGCCGGGCGCGCGGGTGCGCGGGTTCGACTCCTCCCCCGAGATGATCGCCCAGGCCCCCGCGGCCCGCGGGGTCGAGTTCTCCGTCGCCGCGGCCGAGGAGTTCGACGCCACCGGGGTGGACGTCGTGGTGAGCAACGCCGTCCTGCAGTGGATTCCCGGGCACCTGGACGTGCTGCGCCGCTGGGCCTCCCAGCTGCGACCCGGGGCCTGGCTCGCGTTCCAGGTCCCGGCGAACTTCGACGCCCCCTCGCACCGGCTGATGCGCGACCTGGCCGCCTCCCCGCCGTGGCGGCACCGCCTGGCCGGGGTGCTGCGCGGGACCGAGTCGGTCGCCGCACCGGCGGAGTACCTCGACGTCCTGGCCGGTTCCGGCCTGCTCGCCGACGTGTGGCAGACCGAGTACCAGCACGTCCTGGCCGGGACCGACCCCGTGCTGGAGTGGGTGCGCGGCACCGCGCTGCGGCCCGTGCTCGGGGCCCTGGACGCCGCCTCGGCCGCGGAGTTCGAGCGGGAGTACGCCGCGCTGCTGCGGGAGGCCTACCCCGCCCGCGGCTACGGCACGCCGTTCGCGTTCCGGCGCACGTTCGCCGTCGGCGTGGTCCCCAGCTGAGTCCCCAGCTGAGTCCCGGGCTGGGCGCCCTCCAGCAGTTCCAGCAGGTACGGCGCGGGTGAACCCCCCGCCGACGTCACGACCGACACCACCCACGCGGGGGTGTCGTCCGGCAGCGCCACGACCCGCAACCGCGCCGCCTCGGGTTTGGCCGCGACGTGCCGGGGCACGATCGCGACGCCCAGCCCGCGGCCGACGAGGTCGAGCAGCGCGTGGACGTCCCCGACGCTGAACCGCACCCGCCGGTGCACGCCGTGCCCCGCGCACGCGGCGTCGGTCGTCGTCCGCACCCCCCACGAGGGCACGAAGTCGATGAACGGCGAGGCCGTGAGCTCGGCCCAGTCCACGACCGCCCGCGCGGCCAGCGGGTGGTCCGGCGGGGTCAGCAGGACGAGCGGTTCCCGGCCCAGCTCCGTGGCGGACAGCGCGCTGAGGTGCTCGGTCGTGGCGACGAAGGCGAGGTCGAGCTCGCCCTCGCGGACCCGGCCGACGAGGTCGTGGGAGCCGGCCTGCTCGAAGTGGACCTCGACCTGCGGGTACCGGCGGTGGAAGCGTTCCAGCAGCGTGGAGACGTCCACGACGCCCAGGCACTGCTCGGCCCCCACCCGCAGCGTCCCCGACAGCCGCTGGGTCGCCTGGACGACGGCGTCGCGGGCGGCGGTGGCCTGGGCCAGGAGGGTGCGGGCGAACGGCAGCAGCGCCAGGCCCGCGGGCGTGGGCTGCACCAGCCGGGGGCTGCGGTCGAACAGCGCCGTCCCGAGCTCGTCCTCCAGGGTGCGGATCGCCGCGGACAGCCCGGACTGCGACACCCCGCTCAGCGCCGCCGCGCGGGTGAACTGGCGCTCGTCGGCCAGGGCGACGACGTACTGCATCTGACGCAGGTCCATGCATGAACCCTACTTCTGCCGACGAGAAGGACCAGTTGTTGGACTTCTGCGGAGGGGGTTCCTAGGCTCGCCGCGTGAAGCAGCGCAGCCTCGGACGCCCCGACTCCCCCACCACCCGGCAGGTCTCCGCCATCGGCCTCGGCGCCATGCCGCTGAGCATCGAGGGCCGCCCCGACACCGACCGGGCCATCGCCACGATCCACGCCGCCCTCGACGCCGGCGTCACCCTCATCGACACCGCCGACGCCTACCACCGCGACGCCGCGGAGGTCGGGCACAACGAGGAGCTCATCGCCCGCGCCCTGCGCGAGTACGCCGGCTCCACCGACGACGTCGTCGTCGCCACCAAGGGCGGCCACCTGCGCCCCGGCGACGGCACCTGGACCAAGAACGGCGACCCGGCCTACCTCAAGGAGGCCGCGAAGGCCTCCGCGCGGCGCCTGGGCGTCGAGGCCATCGGCCTCTACCAGTTCCACCGCCCCGACCCCGACGTCCCCTACGCCGACTCCGTGGGCGCGCTGGCCGAGCTCCTCGACGAGGGCGTCATCGTGCGCGCCGGCATCTCCAACGCCGACGTCGCCCAGATCGACGAGGCCGACCGGGTCCTGGGCGGCCGCCTCACCTCCGTGCAGAACCAGTTCTCCCCCGCGTTCCGCAGCAGCCAGGGCGAGCTGGAGCACTGCGCGCAGCTCGGCGTCTCGTTCCTCCCGTGGTCCCCGCTGGGCGGCATCTCCAACGCCGCCGACCTCGGGAACCGGCACGCGGTGTTCGCCGAGGTCGCCGCCGCGCACGGCGTCAGCCCGCAGCAGGTCACGCTGGCCTGGGAACTCGCCCTCGCCGAGCAGGTCCTGCCCATCCCCGGCTCCTCCCGGCCGGCGAGCATCCAGGACTCCCTGGCCGCGGCCGACCTGGAACTGACCACCGACGAGATCGCCCGCCTGTCCGCCGGGAGCGCCTCGTGAGGACCTTCCCCCTCGGCGGCAGCGACCTGCAGGTCCCCAACGTCGTCCTCGGCCTCATGCGCATCGCCGAGATGGACGACGAGGACATCCGCACCCTCATCGCCGCCGGCCGCGAGGCCGGGATCACGATGCTCGACCACGCCGACGTCTACGGCGGGTCGATGCACAGGTGCGAGGAGCGGTTCGCGGAGGCCGTGACCCTCAGCTCCTCCGAGCGCGAGAGCACGATCATCCAGACCAAGGCCGGGATCGTCCCCGACGGCCCGTACTTCGACTTCTCGCACGAGCGCATCACCTCCTCGGTGGACGGGTCGCTGCGGGCGCTGCGCACCGACTACCTCGACGTGCTGCTGCTGCACCGCCCCGACGCCCTCGTCGAACCCGAGGAGGTCGCGAAGGCGTTCGACGAGCTGCACGCCGCGGGCAAGGTCCGCCACTTCGGGGTCTCCAACCAGACGCCGGGCCAGATCGAGCTGCTGCGCAAGCACGTGCGCCAGCCCCTGGTCGCCAACCAGCTGCAGCTGTCCATCACGCACGCCCCGCTCGTCGCGCAGGGCGTCGCGGCGAACATGCAGGGCCTGGACCAGTCGATCTCCCGCGACTCCGGGACCCTCGACTACTGCCGCCTGCACGACATCACCGTCCAGGCCTGGTCGCCGTTCCAGGCCGGTTTCTTCGACGGGGTGTTCCTCGACGACGACCGCTACCCCGAGCTGAACGCCGTCCTGGACCGGCTCGCCGCGCAGTACGACGTGCCGAAGCTCGCGATCGCGACCGCGTGGATCACCCGCCACCCGGCGAACATCCAGGTCGTCCTGGGCACCACGAACCCCGAGCGGGTCCGCGCCGCGGCCCAGGGCTCGGAGCTGCCGCTGACCCGGGCGGAGTGGTACGAGCTGTTCCGCGCCGCCGGGTACCGGGTGCCCTGACCCACCGACCGCGCCCGGCCCGCCGACCCGTCCCCCCGCCCGTCCCCCCGAGGGCGGCGGGCCGGGCGCACCCCACCGACCTCCCGAGGAGACACCGTGGAACACACCCACCTGGGCTCGACCGGCCTGACCGTCAGCCGGATCGTCCTCGGCTGCATGAGCTTCGGCGACGGCAACGAGCAGCAGACCTGGACCCTGGACGCGGAGGCCGCCGAACCGGTGTTCCGCGAGGCCGTCGAACTGGGCATCACGTTCTGGGACACCGCCAACGTCTACGGTCGCGGCAGTTCCGAGCGCGTCACCGGCGAGGCGATCAGGAAGTACACCCGCCGCGAGGACGTCGTCCTGGCGACCAAGGTGTTCGGGGAGATGGGCCCCGGCCCGGGGCAGTCCGGCCTCTCCCGCCGCGCGATCCTCGAACAGGTCGACGCGTCCCTGCAGCGCCTGGGCACCGACTGGATCGACCTGTACCAGATCCACCGCTTCGACCCCACCACCCCGGTGGAGGAGACGATGGAGGCCCTGCACGACGTCGTGAAGGCCGGCAAGGTCCGCTACCTCGGCGCCTCCAGCATGTGGGCCTGGCAGTTCGCGAAGCTGCAGACCGCCGCCGACCTCGGGGGCTGGACGCGCTTCGTGTCGATGCAGAACCAGTACAGCCTCGCCCAGCGCGAGGAGGAGCGGGAGATGTTCCCCCTCCTGGCCGACCAGGGCGTCGGGTCCATCCCCTGGGGGCCGCTGCAGGCCGGGAAGATGGCCCGCCCCTGGAGCGAGCAGAACACGGCCCGCGCCGGTGACGAGCCGCAGACCGACCCCCAGGGCAACCCCGTCCGCCTCGACTCCGACAAGGGCATCGTCGACGCGATCGAGCGGATCGCGGGCGAGCGGGGGGTGTCGATGGCGCAGGTCGCCCTCGCGTGGGTGCTGCGCAACCCCGTCGTCGACGCCCCCATCGTCGGGGCGACGAAGGTGAACCACCTGCGCGACGCCGTCGCGGCCCTCGACCTCGACCTGACCGACGAGGAGGTCACCGCGCTGGAGGAGCACTACGTGCCGCGCCGGCCGACGTTCTTCTGACCGGCCCCGGCGGCGCCCTCACAGGGTCAGCGACCCCCCGATCGGCAGCTGCACCGCACCGGGGACCCCCAGCCGCGAGGCCTCGGTGACGAAGCGGCGACCGGGTTCGACGAACCGGTCGCCCATGGTGGCGCCCAGCGCGATCGGGTGCAGCGTCCCCCAGTGCACCGGCACCGAGACCCCCGGCCGGACCCGCGCGACGAGCTCGGCGGCCTGCCGGGGGTCGAGGTGGTGCGGGCCCAGCGTGTGCCCCCACCCCCCGACCGGGACCAGCGCGACGTCGGGCGCGCGCCCGGCGGCGGCGAGCACCGCGTCGGACCCCTCGAACTCGCCGGTGTCCCCGATCGCCCACAGCAGCAGGTCGTCGGGGCCGGTGCCGCCGAACGCGCCGGGGACCCGCACGAGGTGCTGCACCGCGCGGGCGTCGGCCGGGGCCCGGGAGGCCCAGGACAGCGTGCGGTGACCGGCGTGGTGGGCGGGCAGCGCGGTCACCCGCACCGGTCCGGAGGCGAACGGCAGCTCCAGGCTCTCCCCGACCGCCACCTCGACGACGCGGGTCGACGGCACCCGCAACCTCCAGCGCACCCAGTCCGAGGACCCCGGCGGCGTCACGAGCACCGCGGGCCGCAACCGGCGCAGCGACGGCATGTCGAGGTGGTCGTGGTGCAGGTGCGAGACCAGCGCCAGGTCGCACCCGGCCGAGGCCGCCGGGGCGGGGGTGCGCGGGCGCCGGCGCAGGTGCGCCAGACCGGCACGCAGGACCGGGTCGGTCACCACCCGCAGGTCCCCCGCCGCCCCGCGCACGTCGACCGTCACGGTCGAGTGCCCCAGCCACGTCACCTCGACGCCCACGCGCCCCACCTCTCCTCGGTCCTCGGGGTCACGACCGCAACCCCACCTGCTGCATCCACCGCACCAGCTGCTCGTGGACCGTCGCGGCACCCACCAGGGGCGCCTCCCCCGGCACCGACCGGTCGCGCAGCTCCTCGTCGACCTTCCACTCCGCCGGGTGCACGAGCACCGCCTCGTTCTGGCCGCCGCCGAGGCCGCCGTGCGAGCCGACCTGCTCCTCGAAGGCGTGCACCTCGCCCGTCACCGCCTCCACCGTGGAGTGCACGAACAGCGCCGGGGCGTTGCCGAACCGCATGACCCGCAGCAGGTCGGTGGCCGCGCGCGGGCCGACGGCCTCCAGCGGGTCGGCGCCCCGGACCCGGCCCGAGACGAGGTCGCGCTCCCCCTGCGCCCCCAGGACGACGACCTCGTCGCCCCGGTGACCCGCGACGAACCCGACCCCGCGGGTCGCCAGCAGCCCCGGCACCAGCGCCGGCCAGCGGCGGTCGAACTCGGTCAGGTCGATGCGGCCCGACGGCGCGTCCGGGACCGACAGCAGCGCCGTGCACCCCGACGTCGCGACGACCACGGCGTCCCGCCCGGCCGCCGGTTCCTCCTCCTCGTGCCGGGCGCTGACCCGCTCGGACCTCGCGTGCGGGGCGAACTCGCGGACCAGGACGTCGACGCGCCCGCGCATCTCCTCCCCGGCCGCCGTCGCGACCACCGGGTGGGTGGGGCCCTCGGCGTCCAGCAGGTCCGCGACGACGTCCTTGAACGAGCGCCCGCCCAGCTGCGCGAACGTCGGGCCCTGCGCCTGCCCGTGGTCGGAGACGACGACCACCCGGTAGTCGCGCGGCGCCACCGCCGCGACGTCCGCGAGGGTCTGCAGCACCCGGTCGATCCCGGCCAGGGCGTCCAGCGACTCCGGCCGGGCGACCCCGGCGTGGTGGGCGACCTCGTCGTAGTCGAGGAAGTCGACGAACACGACGGCGCGGCCGTCGGCGAGCTCCTGCGCCACGAGGGCCACGTTCAGGTCGCGCAGCAGCGCGTTCGTCAGCGCGCGCAGCAGGACGTACCACCCGCGCCGCGGGATGCGCGGCTCGATGCGCCGCACCCGCTGCTGCCACCCCTGGTAGAACTCCTTGACGATCTCGCCCAGGGTCAGGATCAGGCTGCGCACCAGCACGAACGGCCGCGCGACGTACCGCAGGTAGGGCCGCCCGGACCCCCCGGCCCGTGAGGTGGAGACCACCAGGTGCGCGTGCCCGGCCTCCCCGGCGAACAGGTTCCCGATGCTCGCCCCGTCGTCGGCGAGCAGCCCCCGGCGGCCCGCAGCGCGCGCGGCCTCGACCGCGCGGCGCTCGATGACGGCCGCGTCGGCGGGGCGGTTGGCGACCAGCACCCGCCGCAGCTCGGGGTCCCACCAGCGGAAGGCGGGGATCTCCTCGGTGGTGCCGTGCAGGAACCCCGCCTGGCTCGCCGGGGTCGTCGACGGCAGCTGCGCCCGCCACCCCTCGGCCAGGTGCGTCCCCTGCCGCAGCCAGCGGGCGATCGTCGTGAGCGTCCCGGAGTGCAGGCCGAACTGCAGCAGCGGCATCGACAGCCCGTCGACCTGCACGACCAGCAGCCCCGGCGGCCGGGTCGTGCCGGGGTCCCGGGGCCGGTGGCGCAGCAGCCCGCGCACGACCCAGCGGCTGTCGTTCGAGCCCACCAGCCAGCGGACGGCGACCCCGACCAGGCCCGTCCACAGGTACACCTGCCACAGCGCGTTGAGGGAGCGCAGGTCCAGCCCCGGCACCGCGGTCAGCGCGGTGTGCAGCAGCAGCAGCTGCACCGCGACGCCGACGACGACCGTGGCCAGGGGGCCGACGAGCGCGCTCAGCGGCCCCAGCAGCGGCCGGACGAGCAGGTCCCCGACGGCCAGCACGGCGGCCGAGGCCAGCAGCCAGAACGGCGACTCGTACTGCACCCCGGTGACCAGGTGCGCGCTGATCCACAGGGCGAACGCCGTCGGCAGCAGCGACAGCAGCAGGTCCCGCGCGTCGCGGGCGGACAGGACGAACCAGGCGCGCACGGGACCGGCTCAGAAACCGAGGCGCTGCAACTGCTTCGGGTCGCGCTGCCAGTCCTTGGCCACCTTCACCCGCAGGTCCAGGTGGACCCGGGCGCCCAGCAGCGCCTCGATCTGCCGGCGGGCGCGGGTCCCGACGTCCTTGAGCCGCGCACCGCCCTTGCCGATGACGATGCCCTTCTGGGAGTCGCGCTCGACGTACAGCCAGACGAAGACCGTCAGGACCCCGTTCTCGCCCTGGGTCACCTCCTCGACCACGACGGCCAGGGAGTGCGGCAGCTCGTCGCGCACGCCCTCCAGCGCGGCCTCGCGGACCAGCTCGGCGATCATGACGGTCTCGGGCTCGTCGGTGAGCTCGCCGTCGGGGTACAGCCGCGGTCCCTCGGGCAGGTGCGACAGCAGGACGTCGGCGACGGTGTCGACCTGCTCGCCGGTCAGCGCCGAGGCCGGCACGACGTCGCTGAACCCGCCCAGCACCTCCTCGCCCAGCGCCGAGACGGCCAGCAGCTGCTCGGCGACCTGCTGCCGGGACGCCTTGTCGGTCTTGGTGACCAGCGCCACCTTCGTCGAGCGCGGGACGGCCGCGAGCGCCTCGGCGATGAACTTGTCGCCGGGGCCGATCTTCTCGTCGGCGGGGATCGTGAGGGCCACGACGTCGACCTCGGCGAGGGTCTCGTGGACGAGGTCGTTGAGCCGCTGCCCCAGCAGGGTGCGGGGGCGGTGCAGCCCGGGGGTGTCGACGAGGACGAGCTGGGCGTCGGGGCGGTGGACGATGCCGCGCACGGTGTGCCGGGTCGTCTGGGGCCGGGAGCTGGTGATGGCGACCTTCTGGCCCACGAGCGCGTTCGTCAGGGTGGACTTGCCGGCGTTGGGGCGGCCCACGAAGCAGGCGAACCCCGAGCGGTGGGGCCGGGGGGTGGGGTTCTCAGTCATGGTCTCGCCCTCCGGCGCGGTCGTCGACGAGCACCGGGTCGGTGTCGTCCGGGGTTTCGGGCAGGCGGTGCACGAGGACGGTGCGGACCTGGTTGCGCCGGCCCTCGCGGGCGTCGGCCTCCAGCCGCAGGCCGTGGACCTCCCCGACGGCGCCGGGGACGAGGACCTCACCGAGCGTCTTGGCGAGCAGGCCGCCGACGGTGTCGACGTCCTCGTCCTCGATCTCCTTGCCGAACAGCTCCCCGAGGTCCTCCACGTGCAGCCGCGACGAGACGCGGAACCCGCCGTCGTCGAGGGGCTCGACCTCGGGGCGGGCGCGGTCGTACTCGTCGGAGATGTCGCCGACGATCTCCTCGATGATGTCCTCGATGGTGACCAGCCCGGCGGTGCCGCCGTACTCGTCGACGACGACGGCGACGTGGACGTTGTCGCGCTGCATCTGCCGCATGAGGTCGTCGACGGGCAGGCTGTCGGGGACGAAGACGGCGGGGCGGGCCACGTCCTCGACCCGTTCGCCGCGGGCGCGGGCGGGGTCGGCGTGGAACCGGCGGGCGATGTCCTTGAGGTAGACGACGCCGAGGACCTCGTCGGCGTCCTCGCCGATGACGGGCATCCGGGAGAACCCCGAGCGCAGGAACAGCGCCTGGGCGTCGTGCAGGCCGCTGCCGCGGCGCACGGTCACCACGTCGGTGCGGGGCACCATGACCTCGCGGGCCAGGGTGTCGCCGAGCTCGAAGACGGAGTGGATCATCCGCTGCTCGCCGGCCTCGATGACGGACGTCTCCCCGGCGAGGTCGACGATCTCGCGCAGCTCGGCCTCGGAGCCGAACGGCCCGTGCCGCATGCCGCGGCCGGGGGTGACGGCGTTGCCGACGGCGACCAGCGCGCGGGCCAGCGGCCCCAGGACGGTGGTGAGGGGGGCCAGGACGGGGGCGGCGAGCAGACCGACGGTCTCGGCGTGCAGGCGCCCCAGCGTCCGCGGCCCCACGCCGACGAGGACGAAGTCGAGGGCGGACATGCCCAGGCCGGCCAGGACGAGGACGGCGAACCAGGAGTCGAACCAGCTGGCGACGACGACGGTGACGCACACGGCGGCGAGGGTCTCGAAGACGACCCGCAGCAGCGTGCACACCGCGATGACCGAGGAGGCCCGCTCCAGGACGCGGGCCAGGGCGGCGGCGTTCTTGCGGCCGTCGTCCTGCAGGTCGCGGGCCCGGCGCCGGGAGGTCCCGGCGACGGCGGCCTCGGCCGCGGCGACCAGGCCGGCGGCCACGACGAGGACGAGGGCCAGCGCGAGCAGCGGCGCGGCGGGGGCGCCCACCCTCAGTCCCCCGACGGCAGCGCGCGGTGCCCGACCGTGGGGGTCGGGTCGCCCGGGCGGCCGATGCGGGCCAGGAAGCCCAGCACCAGCCCGCGCTGCAGGGTGAACATCTCGCGCTCGGAGTCGGGGTCTGCGTGGTCGTACCCGAGCAGGTGCAGGATGCCGTGGGTGACGAGCAGCAGGACCTCGTCGGCGGTGGCGTGGCCGGACGCCTTGGCCTGCGCGGCGGCCACCTCGGGGCACACGACGACGTCCCCGAGCAGCCCCGGCTCCGACGTGCCGCCCTCGCGGCCCGGGCGCAGCTGGTCCATCGGGAAGGACATGACGTCGGTCGGGCCCTCCTCGTCCATCCACTGCACGTGCAGCCGGGACATGGCCTCGACGTCGACCATGAGGATCGACAGCTCGGCCAGGGGGTGGACCCGCATCTCGTCCAGGACGTACCGGGCCAGCTGGGACACCTCGACGGTGTCGACGCCGCGGCCCTGCGCGAACGAGCTCTCGTCGGCGACCTCGATGCTCACCGCTTGCGCCCCCCGGCCGCGCCCGCGGCCCGCGGTCGGGCCTCCTCCCAGCGGCCGTACGCGTCGACGATCTCGCCGACGAGGCGGTGCCGGACGACGTCGCCGGAGGTGAGGCGGGAGAAGTGGACGTCCTCGATGCCCTCGAGGATGTCCTGCACGACGCGCAGCCCGGAGTCGGTGCCGCTGGGCAGGTCGACCTGGGTGACGTCGCCGGTCACGACGATCTTGGACCCGAACCCGAGGCGGGTCAGGAACATCTTCATCTGCTCGGGGGAGGTGTTCTGCGCCTCGTCGAGGATGATGAACGCGTCGTTGAGGGTGCGCCCGCGCATGTACGCCAGCGGCGCGACCTCGATGGTCCCGGCCGCCATGAGCCGCGGGATGGAGTCGGGGTCGAGCATGTCGTGCAGCGCGTCGTACAGCGGCCGCAGGTACGGGTCGATCTTGTCGGTGAGGGTGCCGGGCAGGAAGCCGAGCCGCTCACCGGCCTCCACCGCGGGCCGGGTCAGGACGATGCGGTTGACCTGCTTGGCCTGCAGCGCCTGCACGGCCTTGGCCATCGCCAGGTAGGTCTTGCCCGTCCCGGCGGGGCCGATGCCGAACACGACGGTGTGGGCGTCGATGGCCTCGACGTAGTTCTTCTGGTTCACCGTCTTGGGCCGGATGGTGCGCCCGCGGCTGGACAGGATGTTCATCGTCAGGACGTCGGCGGGGCGGTCGGCGCCGGTGCCGTTGGCCTGGGCCCGCAGCATGGCGACGGACCGCTCGACGGCGTCGGGCGACAGCGGCTGCCCGGCGGCCAGGACGGCGGTCATCTGGTCGACGAGGCGCTCCAGGAGCGCGACCTCACCGGCGGCCCCGGTGACGGTGATCTCGTTGCCGCGCACGAGCACGTCGACCGAGGTGAAGGCGCGCTCGAGGACGCGCAGCAGTTCGTCGCGGGCGCCGAGGAGCCCGACCATCGGGACGTCGGGCGGCACGACGATGACGTGCCGGGTCGGTCCGTGCGCGGGTCCGGTCGCGGCGGCCGGGGCGTCGGGGGTCTCGGGGGTGGGGTCGGTGCTGGCCATGATCGCCCCGGGGGGCCGTTCGCCTCCGTGCTGAGGGGGTGCGGCTCAGGGTCCGCGCTGTCGCCCCGATCCTAACGAGCGGGGCGCGCGAGGGCGCGCCTGTTCTCGCTCGGCTGACCGGCGGCCGGCCGGCGGCGCGGGCCGCGGTCCGGGCTACGGTCGTCGCCGTGGACGCTCCCGCGCGACTGGCGCTGACCGGAGGCGGCTGGACGGGCCGGGCCGAACCCCGGCCACGGACCACGACGATCGCGACGTCCGACGTCGGCGACGGCGACGGCCGCAGCGCGCTGCACGACTCCACCGGCACGCAGACCCGCGACCCGCTGCGGACCCGGCGGACCGTGGTGCGCGGCAGCCTCGGCGAGCGCGTCGACGACACCGTCGTCCGGCTCGTCGACGCCCGCACGGTCGTGACGTCGCGGATCGAGCGCCGCCAGACGGGGCACCACCAGGACGTCCAGGGCGCCGACCTGGACCACCTGTCCTCCGAGGGCGGGGTGGTGTTCCGCAACCCCTTCGTCGGGGCCCGGCTGGACGACCAGGAGATCGCGCCGGCCGTGCTGCTGCAGCGCACCGCCGCCCGGGCCCGCGGGCAGAGTCCCGGGCCGTACCCGCTGGCCGAGGCCGCCCAGGACCAGCTGCTGGCGCCGGCCGTCGGGCGGTCGCCGGCGACCGGCGGACCCGTCACCACCGGCGTCGAGGCGTGGGGCCGGGTGTGAGCGGCGTGCGCGCCCGCACGGTCGTGCGCGGCGTCGGGGAGGTCGCGGCCGACGCCCCGGTCGCCACCGCCGACGACCCGGGGCTGCGCGGGGACGGGTTCTTCGAGACCCTGCTGGTCCGCGACGGGATCGTGCGGCTGGACGCGCACCTGGACCGGTTCGAGCGGTCCGCGGCCGCCTTCGGGGTCCGGGTGGACCGGCGGGAGTGGGCCGCGCTGGCCGCCCGGCTCGCGGCGGACGTCCCCGCGGGCGCCGAGGCGGTCCTGCGGCTGACCGTGGCCCGCGGCGGGGTCGAGTTCGCCACCGTGCGACCGCTGCCCGCGGGCGTCGTGCGGGGCCGTGCGGGCGTGCGGGCGATCACCCTGGCCCGGGGGACGGCCACCGTCCCGGACGCGCCGTGGCTGCTGGCCGCGGCGAAGACGTCCTCGTACGCGGTGAACTCCGCCGCGCTGCGCGAGGCGGCCCGGCGCGGAGCCGACGACGCCGTGCTCGTCGACGCCGACGGGTTCGTCCTGGAGGCCCCGACGGCGAACGTCCTGTGGCGCCGGGACGGGCGCTGGCACACCCCGCCGCAGGCCGGTCGCGCCGTGCTGCCCGGCACGACGCTGGCCGCGGTCGCGGCGCGGGTGGGGGTCACCGAGGCCCCGGTCCGGCCGGGGGACCTGCCGGGGAGCGAGGGCGTCTGGCTGCTGTCGAGCCTGCGCGGCGCGGCGCCCGTGCTGACCCTCGACGGCCGGGCCGTGGGCACCGACGCGGCGGCGACGGCCCTGCTGGCCGCGATCGCCCTCGGGACACGCGACGGCTCGGCGGGCCCGGCGCCCGGTGGGACCATCGCAGGGTGAGCACCTCGTACGAGGACGGCCGGCTCACCGTCGTGCTGGCCACGGAGTCCGAGCAGGAGCAGCAGTGCCTGCGGGTCCTGCGCGCCGCGGGGCTGCACGCGGCGATCGAACGGGTCACCCCCACCGGCGACGACCCCGTCGTGGTCGTCGAGGTCCCCTGCCCGCACCGCCCCACGGCCGCCGACGTCACCGCCGCGACCCGGCGGATCACCGCCGAGCTGCACGCCGCGGGGCTGCGCACCGACGTCCGCGGGACCGGGTTCCGCGCCCCGTCGGCCTGAACCCGGCGCGCGGGTCAGAACAGCGGCTGCGGGCGGCCGCTGTCGTCCAGCAACGCCGCCTCCAGGACGGGCAGCGGTACCCGGCACACGTTCGCGAACCGGCGTTCGGCTCCGAGACGGAACCGCCCGGCGGTCACCGTGCGACCGTCCTCAGCCGTCCACGACAGCGAGACGTACCAGGAGGATTCGGGGCGCACGTCGAACCCTTCCGGAACCGAGGGGTACTGGTCGGTCAGCACGATCGGCAACCGGTGGCGTAGACGCCACGACTCACCGATGTCGACCAGCAGGTACCGGTTCAGAGCCTCCGCGTCGTCGGTGGTGAAGTCGATCCGGGGTTCGTCCCGCTCGAGAGAGGTGATGACGAAGCGGCCCGCCTGCACCGTCACCGTCTGCACCACGTCGAGGTCTCCCCACACCGCCACGCCGTCCGCGAGCCGGATCGGCCGATCCTCGCGCTCGGCCATCCGCAGGACGGTCTCGTCCACCACCACGTTCACGCTGTCGGCACTCCCTCCCGGTCAGAACAACGGCTGCGGGCGGCCGCTGTCGTCCAGCAACGCCGCCTCCAGGACGGGCAGCGGCACCCGGCACACGTTCGCGAACCGGCGCTCGGCCCCGAACGAGAACTCACCGGCGGTGACCCTACGACCATCTTCAGCGGTCCAGACGATCTCGACGTCCCCCACGGGGTTCTCCCGCACCTCGAACTCATCCGGGACCGGCGGGTACTGGTCGGTCAGCACGATCGGTAGCCCACGACTCGTGCGCAGCGACTCACCGAGGTCCACCAGCAGGTACCGGTTCAGAGCCCCCGCGTCATCGGTGGTGACGTGGACGCGGGGCTCGTCCCGCTCGACGGAGGTGACGACGAAGCGGCCCCCCTCCACCGTCAGCCGGTATGTCACGTCGAGGTCCCCCCACAGTGCTCCCTCGTCCGTGAGCCGGATCGGTCGCCCTCGCGACTGCGCCATCCGCGGGACGCTCTCATCCAGGACCACGACCATCGCGCCAGCCCACCCCTCGGTCAGAACAACGGCTGCGGTCGGCCGCTGTCGTCCAACAGCGTCGCTTCAAGAACGGGCAGCGGAACCCGGCACACGTTCGCCAGCCGGCGCTCGGACTCGAACCGCAGGTTCCCCGCGGTGACCGTGCGACCGTCGTCGGCGGTCCAGGACATCTCGACGTCACCGCGGGGATCAGCCCGCACCTCGAACCCGGCCGGGACCGGCGGGTACAGGCGGGTCACCACGATCGGCAGACCACGCCGAAGACGCCACGACTCACCGAACTGGACGAGCAGGTAGTGGTTCAGAACCCCTACGTCGTCGGTGCTGAAGTCGGTCCGGGTCTTGCCCCGCTCGGTGGTCGTGACGACGAAACGGTCCCCCTCCACCGACACCTGCCGCGTCACATCGAGATCTCCCCACTCGACACCCTCGGGCGTGGGTCGGACCGGCTGCTCCCCGAGCTCCGCGAACCGAACGACGGTCTCGTCCAGGTCGATCACCGTCACTTCAGCACCTCCATCCTCTTGAGGTCCTCGACAGACACTTCCGCATCGTTCCGAGTGTCCATGAACCGCACCTGCCGCCCACCGCCGGGCTGCCCGAACGCGGGGGCGATCTCCGAGACTTCGATGCGCATCCAGTCCGGCATCTCCCCACCCAGCGAGTACTCGTGCAGGTCGGCTCCCATCGTGTACGGCGGCAGGGCCCTGTCGCCGTACGGCGTCCCCGGCGGGATCCCCAGGTACCCCCCGGTGGGGGGACCGATCCGGTCGAACCGGCTGCCGAACGTGTCCTTGAAGGCGGCGAGGTCGTCGTAGAGGATCTTCGTCCCGGGCACGGCGCCGTCGTTCGGCGGCCACCGCCTGGAGCCGTCCTGGTGCAGGTACCGCGCGGCCCACTCCTCCTGCGTCAAGGGTGCGCCGGTGACGGGGTCCTTCCCCCACGGGTGGGCGGGGTCGGCGCCGAGGTCGGTGGCCCAGGGCTGGGTCTGCTTCGCCAGGTACCCCTGGGCCTGCTCGGCGGTGCCGCCGTCCCCGACGTCGTGGCCGTACTGCTTCTCGCGGGCGGTGAGTTCCTCCTCCACCGCCCGCGTCCAGCCGCGCCCGGCGGCCTGACCGCCGACCGTGGGGTACGTCCCGGTGGGGTGCAGGTACCGGTCGAGGAACCGGTCGATCTCCTGCCGCCACGGCGTCGGGAGGTGCTTGAACAGCTTCTGCCCGCCCTTGGCGATCGCCCCGACGCCGATCAGGGAGGTGGCGGCCATCGCGAGTTCGCCCGCGCCGCGCTGCATGAGGTCCTGGCCGTCGATGGTGCCCTCGCCCCAGTCGGCGAGGACGTCGAGGAAGTCGCCGGCGGACACGAGCGTGAACCCCGCCCCCACGACGAGCATCCCCGCCTGCGCCCCGGCCAGCGCCCCGGCCAGGCCGCCCGGCACGGCCCCGACGCCGAACGTGCCCGCGCCGACGACGACGCCGACCCCGAGGGCCCCGGCGACGGCGAGCGCGACGGTGAGGACCGCGCCGATCGCGACGACGACCCAGCCGACGATCCGCAGCGCCTTCGCGACCCAGCGGAACGCGCCGACGTGCTCGCCGATCCAGTCGCGGACGCCCGCGAGGTGCCCGTCGACCCACTCCCCGGCCTCCCCGGTCACCTCGTCCCAGCGTCGCCCGGCGTCGGCGACGGCGGCCACGACGGCGTGGGGGGCGGCGTCCCACAGGGCCGCGGCGACGTCCGGGGCGGCGTGCCAGGCCGTCGTGGCGGTCGTGCGGACGGTGTCCCACGTCTGCTCGGCCAGGACGGGGGCGATCGTCGCGGCGGCCCGCAGGGTGGCCTCGACCCGGTCGCGGGCGACGTCGGCGACGGCGGCGCCGGTGCGCCAGGCGGTGGTGACGTCGTGGGCGACGCGCTCGAACCCCTCGCGCACGGCGTGCTCGGCCCGCTCGACGGTGCCGCCGAGCCAGTCGGTGACCGACCGGGCCGCGGCCGCGACCCGGTCGTCGAGGTCGAGCTCGTCGTCGCTACCGGGCGCCCAGGTCACGCGGGTGGTGGTCCCGGCGGGTTCGAACGCGGGGCTCAGCCCGGCCGGGGCGGGGGCGGCGGTGCCGTCGACGACGGTGAGGGTCTGGCCGAACCGCCCGGAGTACCGCAGCGCGGCGAGGTCCTCGGCGCGGCGGCGGTGCTCGGCGACGACGGGCAGGACCCGCTGGTCGAGGCCGTCGGCCAGCACGAGCAGGTCGTCGAAGGCGTCGGGGGCGACGCCCAGGGACCGGGCGCGGGTCCGCAGGCCGGACCAGGTGCCGAGGAGTTCGTCGCGGGTCGCCCGGACGTCGCGCTCGACCCCGCGCACGGCGTCGGGGTTGATCTCGACCAGGCGCACGCTTCGACCTCCGTGGGGGACGCCGACCCGTCGCGGCACTGCCGCCCACGGTAGGGACGTCCCGGCGACGGGAACCGCCGGCAGCGCCCGATCGGCCGACGGCCCGGTCCCCTCAGGTCCCCCGTTCGGCCCCGGAGGGGGCACGGGTGGTGAGCGCGGCCAGCGGGGCGCGCAGCTTCAGCAGCACCTCGTCGACCTCGGCGTCGGGGTCGGAGTCGAGGACGATCGCGCCACCGGCCCCGACCCGCCACTCCCCGCCGGCCCGCACGGCGGTGCGGATGACGACGGCGAGGTCGGCGGCGCCGGTGAGGGAGAACCAGCCGATCGTCCCGGAGTAGATCCCCCGGGGACGCTGCTCGAGGGCGTCGATGATCTGCGTGGTGCGCAGCTTCGGCGCCCCCGTCATCGACCCGGGCGGGAAGCACGCCCGCAGGCAGTCGACGGCGCCCACGTCCGGCCGCAACCGGCCGCGGACGGTCGTCACGAGCTGGTGCACGGTCGGCAGGGTCTCGACCTCCATGAGGTGCGGCACCGTGACGGTCCCGGGGGCGCAGACCCGCCCGAGGTCGTTGCGCAGCAGGTCCACGACCATGAGGTTCTCGGCGCGGGTCTTCGGGTCGGACTGCAGGGCAGCGGGATCGGTGTCGACGGCGGCGGTCCCCTTAATGGGCCGGGTCTCGACCTGACCGGTGCCGGTGACGTGCAGGAACCGTTCAGGGGAACTGCCGACGACCTCGACCCCGGCGGCGCGCAGGTACGCCGCGTAGGGGGCGGGGTTGTCCCGCCGCAACCGGCGGTACGCCGCGAACCCGGCTCCCGGGTCCGGGGTCGCGGGCACGCGGGCGCCGGTGGTCAGGCAGATCTCGTAGCTCTCCCCCGCGCGCAGCTGCCCCTGGGCGGCGACGACGTCGCGGCGGTACCGCGCCGGGGAGGTCTCCAGGGTCACCGGCAGGTCCGGCGGTGGCGGGGGGTCCGGCAGCGGCGGCGGGTCCGCCACCGCGGCGGCCGTGCGCTCCACCCAGGCGGGGTCGTCGAGGGCGACGACCCAGGTGTGGTCGGTGTCGTGGTCGATCCCGACGAAGCGGTCCACGAACACCCAGTGCGCGGCGGGGGTGCCGTCCCCGGCACCGGTGGGGAACCCGCACTCGCCCTTCGCCTCGTAGCCGGCCCAGCCGACCCAGCCGCCGGTGAACTCGAACGGCAGCGCGTCGGCGCCGTCGACCCCGGTCGCCGCGAGCCGCGTGGACAGTTCCGCCAGCGAGCCGACGGCGGGACCGTCCAGCGGCCCCAGGAAGGAGAACCGCCCCGACCCGGCGCCGCGGGCGGCGGAGTCCAGCCAGAACGCCTCGCCGCCGAACAGGTGGGCCAGGACCCGTTCGCCGTCGGCGGCGCCGGGCAGCCGCCGGGCGTGCACCCGGTGCCGCACGGGGTGGCCGAACCGGCGGCACCAGCGGACGAAGTTCTCCACGATCCGCGCGCCGGTGGTGCTGGCGACCGACTCGGGGTGGAACTGCACCCCCACCTGCGGCCGGTGCCGGTGCCGCAGCGCCATGAGGACGCCGTCGTCGGCCCAGGCGAGGGGTTCGAGGTCGTCCGGCAGGGGTTCGGCGACGCGGAAGGAGTGGTAGCGGGTCGCGGCGAAACCCGGCGGCAGCCCCGCCAGCACGGAGGTCCCGGTGTGCCGGACCCGGTCGACGAACCCGTGCCGCGGCTGCGGGGCGGCGTCGACGACCGCCCCGGCGGCCAGCGCGATGCCCTGCATCCCCAGGCACACCCCCAGCACGGGGACCTGCGCGCGGGCCAGCACGTCGGCCGACAGCGCGAAGTCGCGGGCCACCGCGGGGTGACCGGGTCCCGGGGAGACGACGATCCCGGCGAACCCGTCCAGGTCGAGCTCGCCGGGGGCCACGTCGTCGTCGCTGACGACCACCGGGTCGGTGCCGGTGGCCACGGCCAGGAGCTGGACGAGGTTGTGGGTGTAGGAGTCGTGGTTGTCCACGACGAGCCAGCGCACCCCCGGATTGTCCTACGCCTTGCGCAGGTCCCGGGCCAGTCCGGCCTGCGCGACGACCTCGGCCAGCCCGGCCCCGATGGAGGCGGTGACGACCGCGGCGACGGCCCCCTCCAGGAACGGGGCGTCGACCAGGGCCACCGGGGCGTCGTCGAGGTCGGCCAGGACGGTCTTCGCGGTGAGCACGGCGCTGCCCAGGTCCACCAGCAGCGCCACCTCGTCCCCGGCCGAGACCGCCTGCCGCACCGCGCGCTCCAGGGCGTCGGCGTCGGTGCCCAGCCGCCCGTCGGCCGTCCCGCCGACCGCGAGGACCGTCGCCGACGGGGCCATCTGGCCGGCGAGGTCGGCCACGCCGCGCGCCACGGCCGCGCTGTGCGAGAGCAGCACCACGGTGACGCTCACGCGACCGCCGCCAGCGCCCGCACCAGCAGCACGACCGACTGCGCCCCCGGGTCCCGGTGGCCGGTGCCGCGCTCGCCGAGGTAGCTGGCCCGGCCCTTGCGCGCCACGAGCGGTTCGGTGGACGCCGCGCCCGCCTCGGCCGCGGCGGCGGCCTCGGCGACCGTGCGCCCGGCCTCCAGGGCCTCGACCGCCGGGGTGAGGGCGTCCACGAGCGTCGCGTCGCCCACCTGCGCCCCGCCGAGCTTCACGACCCCGTCGAGCCCGGCGCGCAGCGCGGCCGCCAGCGCGGGCCCGTCGGCGTCCTCCGTCTCGCCCAGCGCCTTGCCGGCGCGGCGCAGCAGGGTCCCGAACAGCGGTCCGCTGGCGCCGCCGACGGTGCTGACGAGGGTCGAGCCGGCGGTGGTGAGCACGGCCCCGGGGGTGGCGGGGGCCTGGGCGTCGAGGGCCTCCAGGACGGCGTGCACCCCGCGCTGGAGGTTCACGCCGTGGTCGGAGTCCCCGATGGGCCGGTCGAGGTCGGTGAGGGCGGCGGCGTGCTCGTCGACGGCGGCCGCGAACGCCCGCAGCCAGGCGGTCGCGGTGGCGGTGTTCACGCGCCCCACCGCAGGGCGGGGGTGCGGACCGGGGCGTCCCACAGGGCGAGCAGCTCGGGGGTGGCGCGGCAGACGCTGACCATGGCCCCGGCCATCTCCAGGCTCGTGACGTGGTTGCCGACCAGGAACCGGACCGGGCGGGCGCCGCGGGCGGTGAGCTCGTCCACGACGTCGGCGGCCAGGACCTGCAGTTCCAGCAGCGGCGTCCCGCCCATGCCGTTGACGAGCAGGAGGAGGTCCTCCCCGTCCAGCGGCAGGTCCTCGTCGATCGCGGCGACGGAGGTGCGGGCGACCTCGCGGGCCACCCCGGTGGCCGGGACGGGGACGCGGCGGCGGCCGGGTTCGCCGTGGATGCCGATGCCCAGTTCCATCTCCCCCGCGGGCAGGTCGAACCCGGGCCGGTCCGATCCCGGTGTGGTGCAGGCGCTCAGCGCCACCCCGAAGCTGCGGCTGCGGGCGACGACGTCGCGGCCGAGGGCGGCGACCTCGGCCAGCGGGCGGCCCTGCTCGGCGGCCGCGCCGAGGAGCTTCTCCACGAACAGGGTGCCGCCGGTGCCGCGGCGGCCGGCGGTGTAGAGGCTGTCGGTGACGGCGACGTCGTCGTCGACCAGGACGGTGGCCACCTCGATGCCGTCGTCGTCGGCGAGCTCGGCGGCCATCTGGAAGTTCAGGACGTCGCCGGTGTAGTTCTTCACGACGTGCACGACCCCGCCGCCGCTGGAGGCGGCGGTGGTCGCGGCGAGGACCTGGTCGGGCACCGGTGAGGTGAACACGGCCCCGCAGGCGGCGGCGTCGAGCATCCCGAGGCCGACGAACCCGGCGTGCAGCGGTTCGTGGCCCGAGCCGCCGCCGGAGACGAGGCCGACCTTGCCGGGGCGGCGGTCGGGGTCGGCGCGGGCGACGACGCCGCGCTCGGGGTCGACGGCGAGCTCGGGGTGGACCGCGGCCAGCCCGCGCAGCGCGTCGGTGACGGCGCGCGCGGGGTCGTCGAGCAGCTTGGGGGTGGTCATCGCAGAGCTCCTTCGCCCGGGGAGCGCCCAAAGTATCCTCAGTCGGCGAAGTTCGGAACCGCCTCCCGGGCGTCGGGGACGCGGTCGTGCGGTTCCTGCCACGCCTCCTGCCGGCCCAGGGCCGTCATGTCGAGGAACGCGTACGCGCCGCCGAGCTGCTCGGTGCCCCGCGCGAACGTCGAGTACGTGTGGAACACGCGCCCGCCGGTGGTCAGGAAGCAGCTGTAGCCGGGCACCTCGCCGGGGTTCTCCAGCGCCCACCCCATCCCGGCCCCGCGCAGCTCGTCGGCGTCGCGGTAGTTCAGTTCCACCGGGGCCACGGCGGGGTCGAGGGTGGCGTGGAACTCGTGGTTGAAGGACCCCCCGAACGAGCTGACCCACGGGAACGTCCAGCCCCGTTCCCGGGCCGCGCGGGCCAGCTCCTCCCAGGGCGCGCGGGAGACGGCGACGAACGTGGTGCGGCGGGCGTGCAGGTGCTCCAGCAGACCGTCGCTCAGCTCGTCCAGCGCCGCCGAGCAGGACGGGCACGGGGCGTCCCACCCGGGGCCGAACATGACGTGCTGGACGACGAGCTGGTCACGCCCGGCGAACAGGTCCGCGAGGCCGACCTCGCCGTCGGGTCCGGTGAACCGGTGGTCGGTGGTGACCTCGACCATCGGCAACCGGCGCCGGTCCGCGGCGAGGGCGTCCTGGGCGCGGGTCAGCTCCTTCTCGCGCCTCAGCAGGTCCTTGCGGGCCCGCAGCCACTCCTCACGGGTGGTGACCTCCGGCAGAGCCACGGCGTCCTCCTCGTCCTCACGGGTTCCCGGGTGGTTCCCGGTGACGAGGGGTGGACCCCGCCGGGGGCGGGAACTCACCGGTCAGTCGGCGGGCCGTTCCACGACGGTCCGGTCGAGGGGTTCGAGGTCGGCCGGCTGCACGCTGAGGCTGGGGAACTCGGCCAGCGGGCCGGACTCCGCCTGGTCCCAGTCGTCGAAGGTCAGGCCGCTCTGCAGGTAGACGACGAGCAGCCGGGCCAGGGCGACGAGGCCGTCGACGTGGGCGCGCTCGTGGCCGTGGCTGGAGTCCAGGCCGAAGCCGAGCAGCGCGTGCCGCGCCTCGATGCCCGCCTCCAGGGCGGGGGCGGCGTCGGAGCGGTAGTGCCGGTAGACGTCGCGGACCGCGGGGATGCCGTGCTCGCGGGCCAGGCCGTGCAGCCGCCGGGACAGGTGGTAGTCGAAGGGCCCGGTCATGTCGAGCATCGCGACGCTGACCATCTCCTCGCGGGAGTTCTGCCCCTCGGCGACCACCGCGTTGTCGACGGCGACCAGCTCGGCGACGTCGGGGGCCAGCCCGTGGGTCGCGCCGAACCCGACCTCCTCGCCGATGGTGACGAGGAACTGGGCGCTGACGGCCAGCGGCAGGTCGGCGTCGCGCAGCGCCTTGAGGGCGGTCAGGCAGGCGGCCAGCCCAGCCTTGTCGTCGAGGTGGCGGGACTTCACGTACCCGTGGCGGGTCAGCTGCGGGGCGGCGTCGAGCGCGACGTAGTCGCCGACCTCGACGCCGAGGGCGCGGACGTCGGCCGCGGACGCGACGGGTTCGTCGATGCGGACCTCGACGTAGGGCCAGCCCACGCCCTGGGTGTCGATCTCGTCGCCGAAGGTGTGCCCGCTGCTCTTCAGCGGCAGGACCGTCCCGGTGTACGTGCGGTCGTGGTCGTCGGTGAAGATCGTGACGTGGGCGCCCTCGGAGAACCGGGCGCTGTGGCTGCCGACGGGCACGACCTCGAGGCGGCCGGACGCCTTCACCTGCTTGACCATCAGCCCGATCGTGTCGGCGTGCACGACGACGGCCCGGCGCACCTTCTCCGAGCGGCCCCTCAGGGTGGCCCGCAGGATGCCGCGGCGGGTCAGGTCGAACGGCAGGCCGAGGGCCGCGACGTGGTCGCCGACGGCCTGCATGACGGCGTCGGTGCGCCCCGAGGGGCTGGGGATGCGCAGCATCTCCATGAGC
This sequence comes from Kineococcus rugosus, assembly GCF_050871975.1. Classification (NCBI taxonomy): domain Bacteria; kingdom Bacillati; phylum Actinomycetota; class Actinomycetes; order Kineosporiales; family Kineosporiaceae; genus Kineococcus; species Kineococcus rugosus. The sequence continues at coordinate 51,435 of NZ_JBJLSJ010000003.1, forward strand.
GTGCTCGTGAGGTACTCGACGTCGATCGGGACGTCCACGGGGACGGGTGCGGGCTGGGGGTTCGGGTTCGCGCTCATCACCGGCGATGCTGCCAGGGAACGCGGGAGGATGTCCCGGTGGACCTCACGGACGTGCTCGACGACCTGTACGGCTCCCCGCCGGCGGAGTTCACCGCGACCCGGGACGCCTACGCCCGGCAGGCCCGGGACGCCGGCGAGCGCGACCTCGCCGCCCGCATCGGCGGCCTGCGCCGGCCGCTGGTCCCGGCGTGGGCGGTGAACCTGCTGCGGCGCGAGCGCGCCGGGGACGTCGAGCGGCTGCTGGAGCTCGGCGCGGCCATGCGGGAGGCGACGGCGTCGCTGGCCGGGCCGGAGCTGCGCGCGCTGAGCGTGCAGCAGCACCAGGTCCTGGAGGCCCTGCGGGTGCAGGCGGGCCGGCTGACCCGCGACGCCGGGGTGCGGTTGTCCCCCGAGGCCGGGGAGAAGGTGGTGGCCACGCTGCGCGCCGGGATGAGCGACCCCGCGGCCGCGGACGCCGTGCGGTCCGGGACCCTGGTGCGGCCGCTGGAGGCCACCGGGTTCGGCGGCGTGGACCTCGAGGGGGCCACCGCCGTCGACGCGCCCCCGGCCCCGCGCCGGCCCCCCGCCCGGCGCGCCCCGGCCCCCCGCGACGAGCTGACGGCGCGGCGGGAGGAGAAGGCCGCCCGGGCGGCCGAGCGCGAGCGCGCCGAGGCCGAGCGCCGCGAGCGGGAGCGGGCCGAGCTGGCGGCCGCGGTGGAGGCGGCGCGGGAAGAGCTGCGCGAGGCCCGCGACGAGGCGGCCTCCACGTCCGGGGACCTGGCGTCGGCGCAGCGCCGGCACCGGGACCTGACGCGGCGCCGCGACGACCTGCGGGCCCGGCTCGACGCCGTCACCGGGCAGCTGGCGGCCGCCGGGGAGGACCTGCGCGGGGCCGAGCGCGCCGCGCACGCCGCCGGGGAGCGGGTGGGGGCCGCCGAGCGGGAGCTGGAGCACCTGCGCTCCCGCGCGGGCGACTGACCCCCGGGGGGGATCAGCGCTGGTCGCGGGGGCAGGCGTAGGCCGTGCGGCCGGCCAGCGTCCACGTCCGCACCGGCTCCCCGCAGCGCCGGCAGGTGGGCCGCTTGTAGACCCACCGCTCGTCCGGGGCGCCCGGGTCGGACACGACCTGCCCCGCGTCCACCCCCAGCCGCAGGTGCCGCACCGCGAGGTCCCACAGCGTCGCCGCCTCGTCCGGCCCGGCGCGGCGGGCGGGGTCGAGGCCGGCGAGGAACAGCAGCTCGGCGCGCCAGGCGTTGCCGATGCCCGCCCACACGGACTGGTCCAGCAGCGCGGCGCCGACGGCCGACCGGGACCGCCCCAGCCGCCGCGCCGCCTCGTCCCGGCCCGCCTCCCCGACCCGCAGCGGGTCCGGTCCCAGCGTCGCCAGCAGCGCCTCCCGGCCCGCCGCGTCCAGCGCCTCGCACCGGCTGGGCGCGATGAGGGAGAACGCCTCCCGCTCCCCCGCCAGCCGCAGGCGCGTCCCGGCCCGCGGCGCCAGCCCGAGGTCGGCGGTCCGCAGGTAGACGCCCTTCATCCCCAGGTGGACGTGCACGTCGGGGGCGTCCTCGAAGGAGTACAGCAGGTGCTTGCCGTACGCCTGGACGTCCAGCAGCCGGTGCCCGTCGAACGGGCGCGTCTCGAACCGGCCCTGCGGGCTCGTCACGGACAGCACCTGCCCCGCCAGCGCCTCGCGCTGGTCGCGGGCGTGGCGGTGCAGGGAGTGCGCCTCGGGCACCTAGACCTGCGTGCGGGTCTCGGGGAACAGCAGGTCCAGGAACCGCTGCGCCGTCGGGCGCGGGGAGTGGTTGGCCAGGCCGGGCCGCTCGTTGGCCTCGATGACGACGTGCTCGGGACCGGACACGTCCGGCACCAGGAGGTCCAGGCCCGTCACCGGGATCCCCAGGGCCCGGCTGGCCGCGACGGCCGCGTCGACGAGGTCGGGGTGCAGGTCGTCGGTGACGTCGTCGATCGTCCCGCCGGTGTGCAGGTTCGCGGTGCGGCGCACCTCCAGCCGCTGCCCGCGCGGCAGCACGTCGCCCAGGCCGAACCCGGCGTCGGCCACGACGGCCTCGGTCGTCGCGTCCAGCGGGATGCTCGACTCCCCGCCGGTGGCGGCCTCGCGGCGGCGGCTCTGCTTGGTGACCAGGGTGCGGATGTCGTCGGCACCGGTCCCGATGACGGCGGCCGGGCGGCGCACCGCGGCGGCGACGACCTCGTGGTCGATGACGACGATCCGCAGGTCCTGCCCGGGCACGAGCTCCTCGACGAGGACGTCGGGGCAGTGCGCGGCGGCCTCGGCGACCGCCGCGCGCAGCGCGTCGCCGCCGCCGACCCCGACGGTGATCCCCTTGCCCTGCTCCCCCCGCGCCGGTTTCACCACCACGGGGCCGGTCTCGGCGACCAGGCGCTCGCAGGCGGCCAGGCCCTCGGTGTCGCGCAACGGGTCCGGGGCCAGTTCCACCGCGCGCGGCACCCGCACCCCGCGCGCGGCCAGCAGCCGCCGCGTCACCCGCTTGTCGTCGCAGCGGCTCATCGCGACCGCGTTGGTGAGCTCGGACAGCGATTCGCGCGTCAGCAGCGACCGGCCCGCGTACGTCAGCCGCATCTCCCCGCTGAGGGCGTCGGTGACCTCCACCCGCACCCCGCGCCGCAGGGCCTCGTCGGCGATGATCCGCGCGTACGGGTTGAGGTCGGCCAGCCCCTCGGGCTGGGGGGAGAACAGCGGCCGGTTGATGGGGTTCTTCCGCTTGACCACGACGGGCGCCGCGGGCCGGAAACCCAGCCGCCGGTACAGCGCGATCGCGCCGTGGTTGTCGTGCATCACCGACAGGTCCAGGATGGCCCGGCCCCGGGCCACGTACCGCTCGGCCAGCACCCGCACCAGGGCCTCGCCCACCCCGCGCGGGGCGGCCTGCGGGTCCGCGGCCAGGCACCACAGGCTCGCGCCCTGGTCGGGGTCGCCGAAGGCCAGGACGTGGTCGACACCGGTGACGGTGCCGACGATCTCGCGGGTGCGGGTGTCCTCGGCGACGAGGTAGGTGAAGGTGCGGGTCCGGTGGTTGGCCCACATGACGTCGACGTCGGAGGTGACCATCCCGCACGCGGCGTAGATGCGGTTCACCTCGTCCAGCTCGTCGCGGTCGCGGACCATCCGGACGAAGACGTCGGGGTTGCGGTCGCGCGGAGCCCGGTAGCGGGCCAGCGGCAGCCGGAACGTGATCGAGGGGTCCAGGAACAGCTCGTGCGGGGCCATCCCCACCAGGACCTGCGGTTCGCGGACGTACATCGCGATGTCCCGCTCGCCGGTCTCCTCCGCGCGCAGGGCGTCGACGATGGCGGACTGGTCGGTGAACGTCTGGCCGAACACCAGCCGGCCCCACCCCATGTCCAGGACCACGTCGTCGTTCATGTCGTCGGTGAACCACTGCGGGGGCCGCTGCCACGTCCGGCTGGAGATGGTGGGCGCGTCCAGCGCCCGGTGGCGCAGCCCGGCCAGCGTGCTGCGGCGCTTCGTGCTCGAGGTCATCGTGAACCCCCGCTCAGGCGATCCCGTGCTGCTGCAACCACATCTCCAGCAGACCCAGCTGCCACAGCTTGTTGCCCCGCAGCGGGGTGAGTTCCCCGTTGGGGTCGGCGAGCAGCCCGTCCACGTACCCGGGGCGGAACAGCGCGCGCTCGCGCGCCGCCCGGCTGGACAGGGCGTCCTTGACCAGGCCGAGGACCTTCCCCTCCAGGTGCGTGATGGCCGGCACCGGGAAGTACCCCTTGGGCCGGTCGATGACCTCGCGCGGGATCACCCGGTAGCCGACCTGCTTGAGGATCCCCTTGCCGCCGTTCGCCAGCTGGAGCTCCGGCGGGACCGCCGCGGCGAGCTCGACGAGCTCGTGGTCCAGGAACGGGACGCGCGCCTCCAGCCCCCACGCCATCGACGTGTTGTCGACCCGCTTGACGGGGTCGTCGACGAGCATGACCTCGGTGTCCAGGCGCAGGGCGGCGTCGACGGCGGTGTCGGCGCCGGGGCGGGCGAAGTGCTCGCGCACGAACTCGCGCGAGACGTCGGTGGCCGTCAGCCACTGCGGGTTCAGCACCTGCCCCACCTGCGCGTGGTCGCGGTCGAAGAACGCGGCGGCGTAGGCGTCGACGCCCTGCGCGGGCGTCAGGCCCGTCAGCGGCGGGTACCAGTGGTACCCGCCGAACACCTCGTCGGCGCCCTGCCCGGACTGCACGACCTTGATGCTCTGCGAGACCTGCTGGCAGAGCAGGTCGAACGCGACGACGTCGTGGCTGACCATGGGTTCGCTCATGGCGCCCACGGCGTGCCCGAGGGCGCCGACGAGCTCGTCGCCGGTGACGCGGATGCGGTGGTGGTTCGTGCCGAACCGCTCGGCGATGACGTCGGAGTAGGCGAACTCGTCGCCCTCGCGGCCCCCGACGGACTCGAAGCCGATCGAGTACGTCGCCAGGTCGGTCTGCCCCTGCTCGGCGAGCAGGGCGGTGATGAGGCTGGAGTCCAGCCCCCCGGACAGCAGGACGCCCACGGGCACGTCGGCGACGGTGCGGCGCTTCACCGCCGTCCGCAGGGACTCCAGGACGGCGTCCTCCCAGTCCCGCTCGCTGAACCCGGCGAACTCCTCGCGCCGCACGTGGTCCGGCGACCAGTACCGGTGCTCCCTGGACGTCCCGTCGGCCTCGACCACCCGGACCGTCGCGGGCGGCAGCTTGCGGACGCCCGTCAGGACGGTGTGCGGGGCGGGCACGACGGCGTGCCACGTCAGGTAGTGGTGCAGCGCGACCGGGTCGATCGTCGTGTCGACGTCGCCCGCGGCCAGCAGCGCCGGCAGGCTGGAGGCGAACCGCAGCCGGCCCGGCGTCTCGGCCAGGTACAGCGGCTTGATCCCGAGGCGGTCGCGCATGAGGACGACCCGGCCGGTGTCGCGCTCGTGGACGACGACGGCGAACATGCCGATGAGGTGGTCCACGACGTCGGTGCCCCACCGGTGGTAGCCCTTGACGATGACCTCGGTGTCGGAGGTCGACACGAACCGGTAGCCGTACCCGATGAGCTCCTCGCGCAGCTGCGGGTAGTTGTAGACGCAGCCGTTGAACACGGCGGTCAGCCCCAGCTCGGGGTCGGTCATCGGCTGGGCGCCGCACGCGGACAGGTCGATGATCGACAGCCGCCGGTGCCCGAACGCGACCGGGCCCTGCGCCCAGACCCCCTCGCCGTCGGGTCCGCGGGGGGCGAGCGTCTGCGACATCCGCTGGACCGCCGCGACGTCCGCCGCGCGCCCGTCGAACCTGACCTCACCGCACAGACCGCACATGGCGGTACATGCAACCGCAGGATCAGCCCGGCGGCCAGGTGAAGTCGCGCCCGCCGAGCACGTGGCCGTGCACGTGGAAGACCGACTGCCCCACCGCGGTGCCGGTGTTGAACACCAGCCGGTACTCCCCGCCGCAGCGCTCGTCGGCGATGCGCTGGGCGACCTCGACGAGCCGGGCCAGGGTGGCCGGGGCCGCCGCCGCGAGCTCGGCGACGTTCTCGTACCGCTCGCGCGGGATGACCAGGACGTGGGTGGGGGCCTGCGGGGCGATGTCCTCGAAGGCGACGACCAGGTCGTCGGAGTGGACGATCGTGGCCGGCACGTCCCCGGCCACGATCTTGAGGAACAGGTCGTCGGGGGCGCGTTCGACGCGGGAGACCTCGGCCATGCCCCGCACGCTACCGGGGCGCGGGGCGCGGCGGACGGACCGCGAAGATCTCCGGGTCGGGTGTCAACCGTGACCCCGCGCGGCACGTCTACGGGGTGTGAGGGTGGTGGAGGAGCTCGTGGTCGGCGCTGACGACCCCCGCTCGTGGTCGGCCGACGAGGCCGTCGGCGCGTTGTACGCGGCGCACTGGCAGCGGTTCGTCGCGCTCGCGACGTCCCTGCTGGGCGGGTCCGCGAGCGCCGAGGAGGTCGTCGCCGACGCCTTCGTCACCCTGCACCGGCGGTGGGGGGGTCTGGCGGACAAGGGGTCCGCGGTCGCCTACCTGCGCACGAGCGTGGTGAACGGGGCGCGCGACGTCCTGCGGCACCGCGTGGTGGCCGACCGCCGCCGCCCGCTGCCCGACCCGGCGCCGGAGGGCCCCGAGGAGCACGCGGTGCGGGCCAGCGAGCACCGCACGGTGCTGGCGGCCCTGGAGGCGCTGCCGGCGCGGCAGCGGGAGGTCCTGGTGCTGCGGTACCAGGGGGAGATGTCCGAGCAGGACATCGCCGACGCCCTCGGCATCAGCCGGGGTGCGGTCAAGACGCACGCGCACCGCGGGTTGTCCGCGCTGCGCGAGGTGATGAGCCGCGAGGTGAACCCGTGAACGACCAGACCCCGCTGGGTCCGCTGCCGGACCCGGACGGTGACGACGACCTGAGCCCCACCGCGCGGCAGCTGCGCGACGCCCTGGCCGCACGGGCGGCCGGGGTGCGGCCGACCGACCGTCTCGAGGAGATCCGCGTGAGCAGCCGAGCCCGCCGTCGTCGTACCCGCGCGTGGGCGGCGGTGGCCGGGGTCGCCGCCACCGTCGTCGTGGGCGGCGGGGCGTACGCCGTGACCCAGCGCGACGGGGGCGAGGTGCGGGTCGTGGCGGCCTCCTCGTCGTCGGAGACGTCCGTGGCCCCCGCGTCGTCCGCCCCGGCGCCCTCCTCGCCCCCGGAGGTCACGCAGGTCCCGGCGGCGCCGCGGTCGAGCGGGGCCCCGGCGCCGGCGACGTCCGCGCCGCAGCCGAGGGCCACCGGGTCGACGGCCGCGGCGCAGCCGTTGCCGTCGGGCGCGGCCTCGGTCCCGGTGTACTGGCTCGGCGGGCAGCCGGCGAAGCTGTTCCGCGAGTACGTGGCGGCCGGCGACGGGCCCGACGACGCGACGAACGCGCTGCGGGCCATGCTCTCCGGCGAGCCGAGCGACCCGGACTACTCCAGCCCCTGGTCGGCGGACCCCTCGGCCCGGGTGACCGCCACCGGCGGGCGGCTGGTCGTGGACCTGTCCGCGGCCGCGGCGGCGGGGTCCACCCCGGACCCGGCGGCGGCGGTGCAGCAACTGGTCCACACCGTGACGGCGGCGGCGGGGTCGACCGACCCGGTGGTGGTCCGCGTCGACGGCGCGACCGGCCCGACGCTGTTCGGGACGCCGGTCGCGCCGGAGCTGACCCGCGCGCCGCAGGCCGACGTGCAGGCCCCGGCGTGGATCACGCGGGTCGTGCCCGGGGCGGGGTCGGTGACGGTCGAGGGCGTCGGCACGGCCTTCGAGGGCACCCTGCTGTGCACGCTCACCGACGCGGCGGGCACCGAGGTGGCGCGGGACGCGGTGCAGGCGGGGGCGAACGGGACGTTCGGGGAGTTCTCGTTCACCGCGCAGGTGCCGGCGGGGACGTACACCGTGGCGGTGTTCGCCCCCGACGAGTCCGGCGGTGAGGGCACCCCGGCCGTGGGCGACACCAAGGACGTCACGGTGCGTTGACCCCCGGGCCTGAGCCGTCACCCGGACGGCTCAGGTCCGCACCCCCGGCTGCCGATCCTTCTAGAGCACCACCGCCCCGGAGCCCCGGGGCGGGGTGCCACGGATCCAACCAGGGTCGGGAGGCGCACGCGATGACGACGACGACGGGCCGGGAGCGACGAGCCCCCGTGCGGCCCACCGGGCAGGAGCGGACCTTCTCCGCCGACGAGCTGATCGTGTCCAAGACCGACCCGCGCGGGATCATCACCTACGCCAACGACGTCTTCCTGCGCGTCGGCGCCTTCGAGCGCCACGAGGTGATCGGGCAGCCGCACAACCTCATCCGGCACCCCGACATGCCCAAGGCCGTCTTCAAGCTGCTGTGGGACACCGTCTCCAGCGGCCGGGAGCTGTTCGCCTACGTGAACAACCTCGCCGCCGACGGCGCGAACTACTGGGTCCTGGCCCACATCACCCCCAGCCTGGACCGCTCCGGGCGGATCGTCGGGTACCACTCCAACCGCCGTCGGCCGCACCCGGAGGGGGTGCGCGCCGCGAGCGCGCTCTACGACCGGCTGCTGGCCGAGGAGCGCCGCCACAGCGGCGGCCGGGCGGCCGTGGAGGCCTCCAGCGCCCTGCTGGCGCAGCTGCTCGCCGAGCGCGGCGTCTCCTACGAGGAGTTCGTCTGGTCCATCGTCCCCGAGGAGGTCTGATCGTGAAGCTGTTCAGCGGTCGCGGCGGGCCGTCGCCCGCCGACGAGGTGGCCCTGTACCGCGAGCTGGTCCGCCAGGTCGCCGACGTCTGCGACCAGGCCGCCGCCGGTGACCTCGAGGCCCGCGTCGCCGGGGTGCCGGGGTCGGAGGCGGTGCCGGAGCTGGCGCGGCTGGCGAACTCGGTCAACCGGTCCCTGGACGTCTCCGACGCCTTCGTGCGCGAGGCCGGGGAGGTCCTCACCGCCGCCGCCGAGGGGCGGTTCCACCGCCGGCTGCTGCTGGGGGGCCTGGGCGGGGCGTTCCGCCACTCGGCCACCGCCATCAACTCCGGGCGCACCACGATGCAGGCGGGCAGCGCCGCCGTCGAGGGGGCCCGCACGACCCGCCTGGCCCTGGCCGACGAGTTCGAGACCGGGGTGCTCGGCGTGTCCGAGCAGCTGGCCACCGCCTCCACCGAGCTCAGCGCGTCCGCGCAGGGCCTGGCGACCGCGGCCGGCGCGGCCAGCGAGGAGGCCGACCAGGCGGCGCTGACCATGCAGGCGCTCACCGAGGCCTCCCGCGAGATCCAGCAGGTCGTCTCGGTCATCAACGCGATCGCGGACCAGACGCGGCTGCTGGCGCTGAACGCGACGATCGAGGCGGCCCGCGCCGGGGAGGCCGGCAAGGGCTTCGCCGTCGTCGCCGCCGAGGTCAAGGAGCTGGCCGACCAGTCCGGGCGCGCCACCGAGCAGGTCAGCCAGCGCGTGGACAGCATCCGCCAGAACGCCCAGGACGCCGTGCGCGCCATCACCGGGATCGGCAGCACGATCGGGGAGATGAACGGCCTCGTCGACGGGGTCCGCACCGCCGTCGACGGGTCCGCGTCCTGGGCCTCGGCGCAGGACACCACCGGCCTGTCGCAGCTGGCCGAGGAGCTGCGCAGCCAGATCAGCGGCTTCCTGGCGGGGATGCGCGGCTGAGCCGGGCGCCGGTCAGCGCCCGGACAACCGGTCCCGCAGCTTCGAGAACACCCCCTGGTGGGTCTCGGACAGCTTCCCGGACGGGCGCACCTCGCCGCGCAGCTCGGCGAGCCGGCGCAGCAGCTCCTCCTGCTCCTCGTCGAGGTCGCGGGGGGTCACGACCTCCAGGGTGACCAGGAGGTCGCCGCGGCCCTGGGCGCGCAGGTGCTCGGCGCCCTTCTGCTTGAGGGTGACGACCTCACCGGCCTGCGCCCCGGGGCGGACGTCGACCTCCTCGGCGCCGTCGAGGGTCTCCAGCGGGATCGTCGCGCCGAGCGCGGCCGCCGTCATGGGCACCTGCAGGGTGCACAGCAGGTCGTCCCCGGAGCGGGAGAACACCGGGTGCGGGCGTTCGTGGATCTCGACGTAGAGGTCACCGGGCGGGCCGCCGGCGGTGCCGACCTCGCCCTGGGAGGCGAGCTGGATCCGGGTGCCGGTGTCGACGCCGGCGGGGATGCGGATGGTCATCGGGCGGCGGGCGCGGACGCGGCCCTCCCCGGAGCACTCCAGGCACGGCGAGGGCAGGACGGTGCCGAAGCCGCGGCAGGTGGGGCACGCCTGCGTCGTCATGACCTGGCCCAGCAGCGAGCGCACGACCCGCTGCACCGAGCCCTGCCCGTGGCAGATGTCGCACGTCGCCGGGCTCGTGCCGGGCTGGCAGCAGGACCCCTTGCAGGTGGGGCACAGGATCGCGGTGTCGACCTGGATGGACCGCTCGCCGCCGAAGGCGGCCTCGGCGAGGTCGACGTCGACGCGGATGAGCGCGTCCTGACCGCGCTGGGTGCGGCTGGCGGGCCCGCCGCCGCGGCCGCCGCCGCCCTGGCCGAAGAAGGCGTCCATGATGTCGGAGAACCCGAACCCGGCGCCGAACCCGCCGCCGGGGCCGCCGACCCCGGCGCCGCCGCGGTCGTAGGCGGAGCGCTTCTCGGGGTTGGACAGCGTCTCGTAGGCCTGGGAGACCTCCTTGAACTGCTCCCCCGCCTCGGGGTTCACGTCGGGGTGCAACTTGCGCGCGAGCTTGCGGTACGCGCGCTTGATGTCCTCCGTGGAGGCGTCCTTGGAGACGCCGAGGACGTCGTAGTAGTCGCTCACGAGGTGGGGTCTCTCCTGTCGGTTCTGGGCACTGCGAAGATCACTGCGCGAGGATCCGCGAGACGTAGCGTGACACCGCACGCACCGCGGCCATCGTCGTCGGGTAGTCCATCCTGGTCGGGCCGAGGACGCCGAGCCGGGCCACGACCGCCTGGCTGCCGTACCCGCTGGTCACCACGGAGGTGCCGTCCAGGCCCAGGTGCAGGTTCTCCGCACCGATCCGGACGGTGAGGCCGCCGCGGTCGCCGTCCTCCTCCTCGGCGAGCTCCTGCACCAGCCGCAGCAGCACGACGTGCTCCTCCAGGGCCTCCAGGACGTTGCCGAGGGAGGTGGACAGGTCGGCGCCCTTGACGAGGTTCGCGGTGCCGGCGATGACCACGCGCTCCTCCAGGGAGGCGCTGAGGCAGTCCCCCAGCGCCGCGGCGACCTCGGCGGCGACCGCCATGTCCGGCTGCGGGGTCTGCTGGACCAGGTCGGTCAGCCCCTCGCGGGCCTCGCGCAGCCGCTTGCCGCCGACGGCGGCGTTGATCCGCGTGCGCAGGGTCGCCAGCGCGACGGCCAGGTCGTCGGCGTCGGTGGCCGAGCGGATGTCCAGGACGCGCTGCTCGACGCGGCCGGAGTCGGTGATGAGGACCAGCAGCGCGCTGCGGCCGCCGACGCCGACGAGCTCGACGTGGCGGACGGTCGCCCGGCTCAGCGAGGGGTACTGCACGACGGCGGCCTGCCGGGTGATCTGGGCCAGCAGCCGGACGGTGCGGTCGACGACGTCGTCGAGGTCGTCGGCGCCGTGCAGGAACGTCTCGATGGCGCGCTTCTCGGCCGCCGACATCGGCTTGACGTTGGCGAGGCGGTCCACGAACAGGCGGTAGCCCTTGTCGGTGGGGATGCGCCCGGCGCTGGTGTGGGGCTGGGTGATGTAGCCCTCGTCCTCCAGCACGGCCATGTCGTTGCGGATGGTGGCGGGCGAGACGCCGAGGGCGTGGCGCTCCACGAGGGTCTTGGAGCCGACGGGCTCGTGGCTGGAGACGTAGTCCTCGACGATGGCCCGCAACACCGCGAGCCTGCGGTCGTCGCTCATCCGTCCCTCCCTGCTCCGGCAGCCGGTGCTGCGCCCCCCGCGCGTCTGGCACTCCACGCGCGCGAGTGCCAAGTCTAGGCGCTCGGGCACCGGTCGCGCCTCCCCCGCCGGCCGCCCGGGCCTGGTTAGCGTTCCCCCGTGACCCGCTACGACGACCGGTACGGCGCCGACGTGCTCTCGGCCGACCCGCACGCCCGCAGCCGCCCGAAGCCCACCCACCGCGACGAGCCCGCCGTGCGCGGCCTGGTCGTGGAGGACGTCGACACCGGCTGGGTCGGCGCGGTCGTGCGGGTGGAGAAGAGCGGCGGGGTGCACGTCGTCGTCCTGGAGGACGCCAGGGGCCGCACCCGCACGTTCCCGCTGGGGCCGGGGTTCTGGGTGGACGGGCAGCCGGTGCGGCTCGTGGCGCCGCGGGCCGCGGGCCCGGCCCGGCCCACCCGCACCGCCAGCGGGTCGGTGGCCGTCGCCGGCGCCCCCGCCCGCACCGCGCGCGCCTCGCGCCTGCTCGTGGAGGGCCGCCACGACGCCGAGCTCGTCGAGAAGGTGTGGGGCGACGACCTGCGCGTCGAGGGCGTCGTGGTGGAGATGCTCGACGGCGTCGACGACCTCGACGCCGCGATCCGCTCCTTCGGGCCCGGGCCGGGGCGGCGCATCGGCGTCCTCGTCGACCACCTCGTGCCGGGGTCGAAGGAGTCGCGGATCGTCGCGGGTGTCGCGCGCAGCCCGCACGTCCTGGTGGTGGGGCACCCGTTCGTCGACGTGTGGCAGTCGGTCCGCCCGCAGCGGCTGGGCTGGACGGCGTGGCCGACGATCCCGCGCGGGCGGGACTGGAAGCACGGGATCCTCGCCGAGCTGGGCTGGCCGCACGCCACCCAGGCCGACGTCGCACACGGCTGGAAGCGCATCCTGGGGACGGTGCGCACGTACGCCGACCTGGAGCCGGCGCTGCTGGGCCGGGTGGAGGAACTCGTCGACTTCGTGACCGCCGACCTGGCGGACCGCTGAGGGAACGGTCAGGATCGGAGTCGTGACCCAGCCCCCGATGCCGCCGCAGCAGCCCTACGCCCCGGTCCCGATGTCGCCGTCGGACGAACGGATGTGGGGGATGTTCGGGCACCTGTCCGCGATCGCCGCGAGCTTCCTGACCCTGCCGTTCCTGGGGCCGCTGATCCTGTTCCTGGTCTTCAAGGACCGCAGCGGGTTCGTGCGCGGGCACACGGCCGAGGCGCTGAACATGACGATCTCGCTGATCGTCTACGAGGTGGTGCTGTTCGTCGTCTGCTCGGTCCTGGCGCTGTTCACCTTCGGGCTGTCGTACGGCCTCATGGTGGTGCCCGGCATCGTCGCGCTGGTCTTCGCGATCCTCGCGGCGGTCGCGGCGAACCAGGGCCGCGCCTACCGCTACCCGCTGATCTTCCGGCTGGTGCGCTGAGGCGCGGGCGGTCTCAGGCGCTCACCGCGCGCAGGTCCCCGGTGGGGTCGACCCCCAGGGGGACCAGCGCGACGGTGCTGACCCCGGCCCGGGCGTAGTCGTCCAGCCGGGACCGCACATGCGCCACCGGGCCCACCAGGCTCGTCGCCTCCACCAGGCCCGCCGGGACGGCCTGCACGGCGTCGTCCTTGCGCCCGGCGAGGTAGAGGTCCTGCACGGCGTCGACGGCGTCGGCGAACCCGAGGCGGCGGCCGAGGTCGGCGTAGAAGTTCTGCTCCCGCGAGCCCATGCCGCCGACGTACAGGGCGATGAGCCGGCGCACCGGCAGCTCCGCGCGGGCACGCTCCTCCCCCGTCGCGCCCGTCAGCACGAACGGCACCGAGGCCGTCACCTCGAACCCCTGCACCGGCCGGGTGCGGCGCGCGAACCCGGCGCGCAGCCGGTCGAACGACTCCGCGCAGTTCTCCGGGACCAGGAACGAGGGCAGCCAGCCGTCGGCGATCTCCCCGGCCAGCTCCACGTTGCGCGGGCCCACGGCGGCCAGGTGGATCGGCAGGTCGGGCCGCGGGGCGGGCTGCATGAGCTTGAGGGGCACGCCCGGGCCGCCGGGCAGCGGCAGCCGCAGGTGGGTGCCCTCGAACCGCGAGTCCTCGCGGGCCAGCAGCCGGCGGACCACCGCGACGTACTCGCGGGTCCGGGCCAGGGGGTGGGCGAAGGGCTGGCCGTACCAGCCCTCGGCGACCTGCGGGCCCGAGACGCCCAGCCCGAGCCGGAACCGGCCCCCGGACAGCCCGTCGAGGGTGGCCGCCGTCATGGCCGTGGAGGCCGCGGCCCGCGCGGGGACCTGCAGGACGGCCGAGCCGAGCCCGATGCGGGTGGTCCGCCCGGCGAGCCAGCCCAGGACGCTCACGGCGTCGGTGCCGTACGCCTCGGCGACCCAGGCGGAGGCGAACCCGGCGTCCTCGGCGGCGCGGGTCAGCTCCAGGGCCCGGGCCGCGGCGGGCCCGACGGGTCCGGTGAGGTAGCCCAGGCTCAGTCCGAGGTCCATCCCCGCACGCTACGGGACGGCCGCGCGGGCCCTTGCCGCCACCGGGCCCCCGGGGCATCCTGTGCCCCGTCCGTGCGGTTCCCGTGAGGGCGCACCCGGACCCCACCCCCGACCACCGCGGTCGACGACGCGAAGGACCCACCGTGCTCCGTACCCCCCTGCGCCGCTCCCCCCTGCTGCGCCGCCTCTGCGCGTCCGCCTCCCTCACCGCCGCCGTCGCCGGCGCCGGGCTGGTGGCCACCGCCGCCCCCGCGGCGGCCGCGACCTGCTCCGACGTCGAGGTCGTCTTCGCCCGCGGCACGGGTGAGGCGCCGGGCCTGGGCATCGTCGGCGGCCCGTTCGTGCGGGCCCTGACCAGCCAGCTGTCCGACCGGAGCGTCGGCTCCCACGCCGTCGACTACGCCGCGAACTCGTCGCAGACCAGCGCCGGTCCCGGGGCCAGCGCCATGAGCGCGCACGTGAGCTCGGTCGCGGCGCAGTGCCCGGGGACCCGCTTCGTCCTCGGCGGGTACTCCCAGGGGGCCACGGTCACCGACATCGCCCTCGGCATCCGCACGGGGACCACCAGCGGCACCCCCGTCCCGGCCGGGCTCGCCGGGCGGGTGGCGGCCGTGGTCGTGTTCGGCAACCCGCTGGGGCTGAGCGGGCGCACGATCGCCACGGCCAGCCCGACGTACGGGCCGAAGTCGAAGGACTACTGCAACAGCAGCGACACCGTCTGCGGCAGCGCCCCGAAGACGGGCACGGGCGGTCACCTCAGCTACGTCTCGAACGGGTCGGCGACCGCCGGTGCGCAGTTCGCGGCGGGCCTCGTCCGCGCCGGCGGGACCCCGACCCCGACCCCGGACCCGGACCCGACGGACCCGGGGGCGGGCACGTGCGTGCGGGACAGCACCCGCGCGCACGTCGCCGCCGACCGCGCCGTCAGCGTGTTCGGCCGCGCCTACGCGCGCGGCAGCCGCGACGACCTGGGCCTGGTGAGCAGCTACAGCAGCGTGTCGCTGCGCGCGGTCGACGGCGGCTGGGAGCGCGTCGCGTCCTGCTGAGACGGACCCCACCGGGCGGGGCCGGCGTGCTTCAGTCGAGCAGCCGGCGCACCACGGCGTCGGCCAGCAGCCGGCCCCGCCGCGTGAGGGCGACCCGGCCGCCGGGGGCCGGTTCCAGCAGCCCGTCGAGCAGGAGCTGCGCCGTCTGGGGGCGCACGTCCCACCAGGCGGGGTCGAACCCCTCCGCCAGCCGCGAGCGCAGCAGGACGTCCTCGACGCGGCGGTCGTCGGCGCCGAGCTGCTCGCGGGCGTGGGCCGGGGACTGCCCGGCGCCGATCCGGCCGGCGTAGGCGGTGGGGTGCTTGACGTTCCACCACCGCACCCCGCCGACGTGGCTGTGCGCGCCGGGCCCGATCCCCCACCAGTCGCCGCCGCGCCAGTAGGCGAGGTTGTGGGCGCAGGCGAACCGGGGTTCGCGGGCCCAGTTGCTCACCTCGTACCAGGCGAACCCGGCGGCGGCGAGGGTGTCGTCGACGATCTCGTACTTGTCGGCCTCGTCGTCGTCGGAGGGTTCGGGGACCTGCCCGCGGCGCATCTGGCCGGCCAGCTTCGTGCCCTCCTCGACGATGAGCGCGTAGGCCGAGACGTGGTCGGGGGCGCAGTCGAGCGCGGCGTCCAGGCTGCGGCGCAGGTCGTCCGGGGACTCCCCGGGGGTGCCGTAGATGAGGTCGAGGCTGACGTCGAGCCCGGCCTCGCGGGCCCAGCGGACGGCCAGGGGGACGCGGGCGGGGTCGTGGGTGCGTTCCAGGACGGCCAGGACGTGCGGGACGGCGGACTGCATCCCGAAGGAGACCCGGGTGAAACCGGCCTCCCGCAGCCGGAGCAGGCCCTGGGGGGTCACCGAGTCGGGGTTGGCCTCGGTGGTGACCTCGGCGCCGGGGGCGAGCCCGAACTCCTCGCGCACCGCGGTGAGCATGGTGGCGAGGTCCTCGGCGGGCAGCAGCGTGGGCGTGCCGCCGCCGAAGAACACCGTCGCGGCCGGGCGGGCGGCGTCGCCGAGGACGCCGGCGGCCATCCGCACCTCGGCCGCGGCCGTCGAGGCGTAGGCCGCCTGGGAGCCGCCGCCGCCGAGCTCGGTGGCGGTGTAGGTGTTGAAGTCGCAGTAGCCGCAGCGCACCGCGCAGAACGGGACGTGCAGGTAGACGCCGAAGGTGCGCCCGGCCGCACCGTCGAGGGCGTGCGGGGGCAGGGATCCGTCGGTGGGGGCGGTCTCGCCGTCGGGCAGGGTGCTGGGCACCCCCCCAGTGTCGCCCCTGGGACTCCCTGCCCGGGTACCCCTAGGGGGTAGGGGTTGCACGACACACCCCAGGGGGGTATCAAGGAGGCATGGAGCACGCACCCGGGTACGCCGGGGAGAAGACGGAGGTCCTCAAGCGGCTGCGCCGCGTCGAGGGCCAGGTGCGCGGCCTGCAGCGGATGGTCGAGGAGGACGCGTACTGCATCGACGTCCTGACCCAGGTCTCCGCCGCCACCAAGGCCCTGCAGGCGGTCGCCCTGTCCCTGCTGGACGACCACCTCGGGCACTGCGTGGCGCACGCGGCCGCCGAGGGCGGGACCGTGGCCGACGAGAAGATCAAGGAAGCGAGCGCGGCGATCGCGCGGTTGGTGAGGTCGTGATGAACCGGTTCGGCGTGTCCGGGATGACCTGCGGCCACTGCGTGGCGGCGGTGACCGAGGAGGTCTCGGCCCTGCCGGGCGTCGAGTCGGTCCACGTCGACCTCGTCGCCGGCGGCACCTCCACCCTCACGATCACCAGCGCGTCCCCGCTCGACCGCTCCGCCGTCGCGGCCGCGGTCGACGAGGCCGGCTACGACCCGGTGGACTGACGTGGTCACCACCAGCGGTTCCGTCGAGCTCCTCATCGGCGGCATGACCTGCGCCTCGTGCGCCAACCGCGTCGAGAAGAAGCTCAACCGGATGCCCGGCGTCGAGGCGAGCGTGAACTACGCCACCGAGAAGGCCACCGTCCGGCTGCCCGCGGGCACCGGCGTCGCCGAGGCCATCGCCGTGGTGGAGAAGACCGGGTACACCGCCACGCTCCCCGCGGCGGACCCCGCACCCGCTGCGCCGCAGGAGGACCCGGTCACCGCCGAGCTCGGCCACCGGCTCGCGGTCACGGCCGCCCTCGGGCTGCCCGTGCTGCTGCTGTCGATGGTCCCGGTCCTGCAGTTCGCGAACTGGCAGTGGCTGGCGTTCGCGCTGACCTCCCCCGTCGTCGTCTGGGGGGCCTGGCCGTTCCACCGCGCCGCCGTCGTGGGCGCCCGCCACGGCGCGGCGACGATGGACACCCTCGTCAGCCTGGGCGTCGTCGCGGCGTACCTGACGTCCGCGGCCTCGCTGTTCCTCGGCGACGCCGGGATGCCCGGGACGCACATGGGGTTCTCCCTGCTCGGCTCGACCGGGGACGAGCTGTACCTCGAGGTCGCGGCCGTCGTGACCGTCTTCGTCCTGGCCGGGCGGTACCTGGAGGCCCGCGCGCGGCGCCGGTCGGGAGCGGCGCTGCGGGCGCTGCTGGCCCTGGGCGCCAAGGACGTCGCGGTGCTGCGCGCCGGCGCCGAGGTGCGCGTCCCGGTCGCCGACCTGCGCGCCGGGGACGACTTCGTGGTCCGCCCCGGGGAGACCGTCGCCACCGACGGCACCGTCCGCGAGGGCACCTCCGCCGTCGACCAGAGCCTGCTCACCGGCGAGTCCGTGCCGGTGGAGGTGGGCGCCGGGGACGCCGTCGTGGGCGGCACCGTCAACGCCGGGGGCCGGCTCGTCGTGCGCGCGACCCGCGTCGGCGCCGACACCCAGCTGGCCCGCATCGGCCGGGCGGTCGAGCGGGCGCAGTCGGGCAAGGCCGCGGCGCAACGGCTCGCCGACCGCGTCTCGGGGGTCTTCGTGCCCGTCGTGCTCGTCGGGGCGCTGGCCACGTTCGTCGGCTGGCTGCTGGCCGGCACCCCCGCGCCGGAGGCGCTGACCGTCGCCGTCGCCGTCCTCGTCATCGCCTGCCCCTGCGCGCTGGGCCTGGCCACCCCGACGGCGCTGCTCGTCGGGACCGGCCGCGGCGCGCAGCTCGGCATCCTCGTCAAGGGGCCCGAGGCGCTGGAGTCGACCCGGCGCGTCGACACCGTCGTCCTGGACAAGACCGGGACGGTGACCACCGGGCGGATGTCCCTGGTCGCCGTGGTCCCCGCCCCCGGCGTCGACGCGGACGACCTGCTGCGGCGGGCCGGCGCCCTGGAGGACGCCTCCGAGCACCCCGTCGGCCGCGCGGTCGCCGCGGCCGCCCGCGAGCGCGGTCCGCTGCCGCCGGTCACCGACGTCACCGCGGTGCCCGGGGTGGGGATCAGCGGTGTCGTCGACGGCGTGCCGCTGCGGGCCGGGCGCCCCTCCTGGATCGGGCTGGACCTGCCCCCCGAGCTGGAGGAGGCGTTGCGGCAGAACGAGTCCGCCGGCCGCACCGCCGTCCTCGTCGCCGCCGACCGCCCGCTGGGGGTGCTGGCCGTCGCCGACACCGTGCGCGCCGGCAGCGCCGCCGCCGTCGAGGGGTTCCGGCGCCTGGGCCTGCACCCGGTCCTGCTGACCGGGGACAACGAGCGCACCGCGCGGGCCGTGGCCGCCGTCGTCGGGATCGACGACGTCGTGGCCGGGGTCCACCCCGAGGACAAGGTCGCCCACGTCGCCGCGCTGCAGCAGCGGGGCCGGGTGGTCGCGGTCGTCGGCGACGGCGTGAACGACGCCGCGGCCCTGGCCACCGCCGACCTCGGCATCGCGATGGGCTCGGGCGCCGACGCGGCCATCGAGGCCGGTGACCTCACCCTGGTGCGCGCCGACCTGGGCGCCGCCGTGGACGCGGTGCGCCTGTCCCGCCGGACGCTGTCGACGATCCGCGGGAACCTGTTCTGGGCCTTCGCCTACAACGTCGCCGCGCTGCCGGTGGCGGCGGCGGGGCTGCTGAACCCGGTGGTCGCCTCGGCCGCGATGGCGTTCTCGTCGGTGTTCGTCGTCACCAACTCCCTGCGGCTGCGCCGGTTCCGCTGACGGGCTCCCCCACCGCGGCCGCGGTGGGGCGGGCTCAGATGCGGAAGCGGCTCACGGCGGCGCGCAGGTCGGACGTCAGCGCGGCGACCTCCCCGGCCGCCAGCCCGGTGTCGCGGCCGCGGTCGGCGGTGAGCGCCACGCTCCGCGACAACGTGGACAGGTCCTCGGCGGAGCTGCGGGTCGAGGCGGCGACCGTCGAGACCTGGCGGACGTTCTCGTCGCTGGCGGCGCGCTGCTGCTCGGTGGCCGCCCCGATGGTGGCCTGCAGCTGCGACATGCGCCCGATGACCTCCGCGATCGCCTCCAGGGAGGAGATCGCGCCGGAGCTGTCGGCCTGCAGGGCCGCCACGGTCCGGGCGATGCCCTCGGTCGCGGTCGCGGTCTCCCGCGCGAGCTGCTTCACCTCGCCGGCCACGACGGCGAACCCGCGGCCGGCCTCACCGGCCCGGGCGGCCTCGATGGTCGCGTTGAGGGCCAGCAGGTTCGTCTGCGCGGCGATGCCCGCGATGACGCCGACGACCTGGCCGATCTCGCCGCTGGAGGCACCCAGCCGGGCCATCAGGGCGTTCGTGGCCTCGGCGATGCCGACGGCCTCGGCGGCGACCTCGTGCGAGGCGCCCGTGCTGCGGGTGATCTCCGCGATCGCCGTGACCACCTGCTCCCCGGTCCCGGCCATCCCGGCGGCGGTCAGGGACACCCGCTGGGCCTCCTGCGCGGCGGAGGCCGCCAGGTGCTCGGAGCGCTCGGTGGCGGTGGCGATCTCGGCCGAGGACGCGGTCAGCCGGTCCCCGGCGGTCTCGAGCCGGCCGGCGGTGGTGGAGATGGCGCCCACGAGCCCGCGCAGGCTGTCGAGCGCCTCGTCGAGCGCCTGACCGGTGCGCCCCACCTCGTCCTCGGCGTCCAGCCCCGACCGGGCGGTGAGGTCCCCCCCGCGCAGCGCGGCGGCGACCCCCGCGAGCGCGGTCAGCGGTCGCACGACGCTGCCGCCCACCCACCGGGCCACCAGCAGGACCAGCAGCGCGGTCGCGGCCAGCACGGCCACGACCAGCACGGTCCCGCGCGCGCGGGTGTCCCGCACCGCCCGGTCCTCCACGTCGAGGCGGTGGGCGGCGCTGTCGGCGACGGCGGGCAGCAGCTCCTCGACGGCCGAGAACCGCTCCAGGAAGGCGGGGTACCCGGCGAGGGCGGCGGCGGGGTCGGTCCCGGCGAGCACGACGAGGTCGCGCCCGGCGCGGGCGTAGTCCTCCACGGCCGGTGCGGCGGCCGCGACGGCGGCCTCGACGTCGGGCCCGAGCCCGGCGTCCCCGACCTCGCGCAGGCGGTCGAGGGGGGGGGGGGGGGGGGGGGGGGGGGGGGGGGGGGGGGGGGGGGGGGGGGGGCGGGGGGGGGGGGGCGGTGGGCGTGCTGCGGGGTGGGGCCGGGGGCGGCGGGGGGGCGGGCCGGCCGGGGCCCGCCGGGCGGGCCCGCGCGGCGGCCGCGGCCCGCGCCCCCCGCCCCCCCCGCGGCGCCCGCGGCGGCCTCGGCGTGCTGCTCCCCGCGGGGGAACAGCAGCGCCTGCAGGACGTTGCCGCGCAGGGCGTCGTGGGCCATGTCGGCTTCCAGGGTGGTCCGGACGGCCGCGCTGGCGGTGTTCAGCCGCGTCGTGGCCGCCGCCGTGCGGTCCAGCGCGACGAGCGTGACGGCGCCCAGCGCCGTGCTGCCGAGCAGGGCGACGCCGGTCAGGGCGGCGAGCTTGCGGCGCAGCCGGGCGTCGCGCCAGGAGCGGGCGAGGGCGCGGCGACCGGTCGTGGGCACACCAGGGGGATCGACCGCCCGCCGCCCCGGCTTGAGGGGGCTGCTCCTCCCCGCCGGTGCGGGGTCAGGGCAGCGCGCCGGCGCGGGCGACCCCGCCGTACCAGCGGGCGCTGGGCTTGGGGGTTCGGGCGAACGTCTCGCGGTCCCAGCTCACGAGCCCGAACGTGGGTCGGTACCCCGAGGCCCACTCGTAGTTGTCCAGCAGGCTCCAGTGCAGGTACCCCCGTACGTCGATCCCCTCGGCCAGGCAGTCGTGGACCCCCTCCAGCGCCGCCCGGGTGTAGGCGACCCGCCGGGTGTCGTCGGCGGTCGCGATGCCGTTCTCGGTGACCAGCAGCGGCACGCCGCCGGTGAGCTCCCAGGCCGAGCGCAGGCCGTCGGCGGCGGCGGCCGGGTAGAACTCCCACCCGGTGAGGGTCGTCTCGACGTCCTCGCGCACGGGCAGCGGGCCGCCGGGCCCGACGAAGGTGCGGGTGTAGGCCTGCACCCCGAGGAAGTCGTCGCCCTTCGCGGCCTCCAGGTACCAGTCGTCGCGGGGGTGGCCGTACTCGGCGAGCCGCTCGTCGGCGCCGGGTTCGCCGGTGCTCGTGAAGGCCTGGGTCGCGACCGTCCAGCCCGACTTCACCCCCGGGACCTGCGAGAGGACGTCGCGGGCGCGCCGGTGGGCGGCCAGGAGCTGGTCGGCGACGTGCAGGTCGGGGTTCGGCAGGCCGTGCGCGACGAGGTTGGAGGCGTCCTCGCCGCCGGCCAGCATCGCGGCGATGTTCGGCTCGTTGACGGTGCAGACCCACTCGACGTCGCGGACGACGGGCAGCGCGGCCTCGACGTAGCGGCCGAACCGGTCGGCGGCGTCGTCGGCCCGCCAGAACCCGTCGCGCTCGAACCAGCGGGGCACCGTGAAGTGCAGCAGCGTCACGACGGGTTCGACGCCGAACTCCCGGCAGGTGTCGACCATCCGCCGGTAGTGGTCGACCGCGGCCCGCGAGAACGACCCGCGCTCGGGTTCGACCCGGGCCCACTCGACGCTGAACCGGTAGGAGTTCAGCCCGAGTCCGGCCAGCAGCGCGATGTCCTCGCGGTAGCGGTGGTAGCTGTCGGCGGCGTCCCCGGACGGTTCCACGATCCCCCACGCCGCGGCGAGGGCGGGGTCGTGCTCGTGGACCCACCAGTTGCTGCCGACGTTGCCGCCCTCGACCTGGTGGGCGGCGGTGGCCGCCCCCAAGAGGAACCCGTCGGGGAAGGTCCGCATGGTGGTGCTCCTATCGCGTGCGTGCGGGGTTCGGGACGGCGTCGAGCAGGGACACCGTGTACGGGTCGGTGGGGTGCTGGAGGACCTGCGCGGTCGGGCCGCGCTCGACGACGCGGCCGGCGTGCAGCACGAGGACGTCGTCGGTGATGAGCCGGGCGCTGAGCAGGTCGTGGGTGATGTAGAGCAGGGAGACGCCGAGGCGGGCCCGCAGGTCCTCCAGCAGGGCCAGGACCCCGGCGCGCAGCGTCACGTCGAGCATCGAGACGGGTTCGTCGGCGACGATGACCTGCGGTTCGCAGGCCAGCGCGCGGGCGATGACGACCCGCTGCCGCTGCCCGCCGGAGAGCTGGTGCGGCAGCTTCTGCGCGAACTGCCGGGTGGGGGTGAGCCCCACGGTCTCCAGCAGTTCGTGGACGCGCCGGGTCGCCTCGCGCCCCGTGAGCCCGGTGTGGTTCACGACGGGGCGGGTGAGGGCGTACTCGACGGTGTGCAGCGGGTTCAGCGCGGCGTAGGGGTCCTGGAACACCATCTGCACGTCCCGGTGCAGCTGCTTCAGCTCGCGCCGCTTCAGCCGGCCGACGTCGAGGTCGCCGAACCGGACGGACCCGGCGGTGGGGGTCTCGATGCCGGTGATCATCCTGGCGATGGTCGACTTCCCGGACCCGCTCTGGCCGACCAGGGCCAGCGACGCGCCGGGTTCGAGGGTGAAGGAGACGTCGCGGACGGCGTGCACCTCGCCCTCCCCGCGCCGCGGCGGGGGGTAGGTCTTGGACACGGCCTCGACGACGACCGGGGTGCCCCCGGCGGGGGGTGCCGGCCGGGGCCGCAGCGACCGGTCCTCGAACCCGGGCAGCGAGACGACCTCGGCGCGCGGGTCGGCGTAGTGGCTCAGCAGGTGCCGGGTGTAGTCGTCGCGCGGGGCGGTGTGGACCTGCCGGGAGGTGCCGTCCTCCACGATCCGGCCCTCGTGCATGACCAGGACCCGCTCGGTGGCCTCCAGGACGATCCCGAGGTCGTGGCTGATGAGGACGGCGGTGAACCCCTCGGTGCGCTGGAGCTCGACGACGGTGTCCATGACGGCGTGCTGGACGAGCACGTCGAGCGCGGTCGTCGGTTCGTCGAACACGACCAGCTGCGGGTCGAGCGAGAGGGCCAGCGCGATGGAGACGCGCTGGCGCATCCCACCGGACAGCTCCCCGGGGAACCGGGCCAGGACGGCGGGGTCGAGCTCGACCTTGGCCAGCAGCTCGGCCGACCGGTCCTGCCAGCGGGCCCGCTCGACGTGGCCGTGGGCGCGGTAGATGTCGGCGAAGTGGTCCCGGACGCGCCGCACCGGGTTCAGCGCGTTCATGCCCGACTGCAGGACCATCGCGAACCCGCCCCGGCGCTGGCGGCGCAGGGCCTCGTCGTCGAGGTCGCGGATGTCGTGCCCGCCGAAGAGGATCTGCCCGCCGTTCGTGCGGGCCGGGGGTTTCTGCAGGCGGGTGACGGCGTAGCCGAGGGTCGACTTGCCCGACCCCGACTCCCCCACCAGGCCGACGAACTCGCCGCGGCGCAGCCCGAAGGAGACGTGGTCGACGGCCTGGACGGGGCGGTGCCCGCTGGACTCGTAGACGACCGACAGGTCGCGGACCTCGAGCAGGTCCTCCTCGACGGCGGTCGGGGCGCTCACGCGCGACGACGCGGTGGTCATCGGTTCTTCCCTTCACGCAGCCGGGGGTTGCTCACGGCGTCGACGCCGAAGTTGACGAGCGTCAGGCTCATGGCCAGCAGGGCGATGCACAGCCCGGGGGCGAACAGCAGCGCCCACTGCCCGGTGAGCAGGGCGCTGGAGTTCTGCGCCCAGTAGATGATCGTCCCCCAGCTGACGACGGAGGTGTCGCCGAGGCCGAGGAACTCCAGTCCCGCCTCGGCCAGGATCGCCGAGGTCGCCGCGCCGAAGAAGCTGCCGACGATGAGCGAGGTCATGTTCGGCAGGATCTCCCGGAACACGATGCGCGGGGCGCTGTCGCCGGAGAACCGGGCCGCCTCGACGAAGTCCCGCGACCGCAGCGACCGGGTCTGCGCGCGCAGGACCCGCGCGCCCCAGGCCCAGCCGGTGACGACGATGACGGCGATGATGACGCCGATCCCGCCGTTCTGCAGGTACGCCGCGATGACGATCATGAAGGGCAGGGCGGGGATGACCAGGAACAGGTTGACGACGAAGCCGATGACCTCCCCGACCCAGCCGCGGGTGTAGCCCCAGGACAGGCCGACGAGGACGGCGACGACCGTGGCGAGCAGCCCGGCGCTGAACCCCACCAGGACGCTGACGCGGGCGCCGTGGACGAGCTGGGACAGGACGTCCTCGCCCGCGGCGGTGGTGCCGAGCCAGTGCGCCGCGCTGGCGTCCTGGCTGCGCTCGAAGGTGTTCGTCTTGGCCCCGTACGGCGCCAGCAGCGGTGCGAGCAGGGCCACGAGCAGGAAGAACCCGAGGATCACGAGACCGACGCGAGCCTTGCCGTCGGACCAGATCGTGGCGATGATCCGGCCCGCGGCGCGCCACGCGCTCGGACCGCGCTGGACGGAGAGCTCTGCGGCGGTGCTTCCGGTGGTGGTCGTCATCGGGCTCACTTCCGGGTCCGCGGGTCGAGGAGGCCGTAGAGCACGTCGACGAGGAAGTTCGCGACGAGCACGCTGACGGTGATCATGAGGAACAGCGCCTGCATGAGCGGGTAGTCCTGGCCGATGACGGCGTTGAACAGCAGGTACCCGATGCCGGGGTAGCCGAAGACCTGCTCGACGAGCACCGACCCGCCGACGACGCCGCCGAGGGAGAGCCCGAACCCGGTGAGGTTGGGCAGGATCGCGTTGCGCGCGGCGTAGCGGACCGCGACGGTGCGCCCGCGCAGGCCGTTGGCCTCGGCGAAGGTCACGTAGTCGTCGCCCAGGGTGTTGATCATGGTGTTGCGCATGCCGAGGATCCACCCGCCGAGGGAGGTCAGCAGGATCGTCAGGGCCGGCAGGGCCGCGTGCGCGATCGCGTCGCCGAGGAAGTCGAGGGTGAACCCGGGGGTCGTGGTGGCCGAGTAGGCCCCCGTCGTCGGGAACCAGTGCAGCACGTACCCGAGGAAGAACAGCAGCAGCAGCGCGGTCCAGAAGTACGGGAACGTCGACAGGAAGCTGCCGGACAGGGTGGGCAGGGCGTCGAGCCAGGTGCCGCGCTTCCAGGCCGCCGCGACCCCGATGAGGGTGCCGAGCAGGAACGCCAGGACGGTGACGACCCCGACGAGCAGCAGGGTGTAGGGCAGCGCCCGGGCGACCATCGAGGAGACGGTCTGCGGGTAGAACGTGTAGGAGACGCCGAAGTCGAGGGTGACGACCTGCCGGAGGTAGGAGCCGTACTGGGCCAGCAGGTTCCCGTCGGGGACGCCGAGCTGGGCCTCGATGGCCGCGCGCGTCGCCGCGCTCACGGGGCCGTTCTGGGACAGCTTCGCGACGGCCGCGTCGGCGGGCGTGCCCGGCATGAGGCGGGGCAGGACGAAGTTGACGGTGACGGCGGCCCACAGCGTGAGGGCGAACAGGCCGAGCCTGCCGAGCAGGTAGCGGCCGGGGAAGGGGCCCCGCGAGCGGGTGGCGGCGGGCCCGGCGGACGTGTCGAGGATCGTCACGACGCACCTCCGGCCAGCTTGAGCCGGGTGAAGATCCCCAGCGGTGCCGAGTCGTAGTTCTGCGGGATCATGTAGGGGTCGGCCTCCGTGGGCCAGCCGACGAACTTGGCGTCGTTGTACAGACCCCAGGAGCCGCCGTGGTACAGGCCGATGACGGGCAGCTTGTCGTAGACCTGCCGCTGCAGGGCCCGCGCGGCCTGGAGCTGTCCGGCGGGGTCGGTGGTCGACTTGAACCGCGTGAGCAGCGCGTCGACCTCGGGGTCGGAGAAGCGCTCGAAGTTCGCGGCGGTGGTCTGGCCGACGTCGGTGACGAACTCGGAGGACATGAGGTCGTTGAAGGCGCGGAACACGTCGCCGTTGCCCATGCCGCCCAGGGCCACCTGGAAGTCGCCGTTCGCGATGGCCGACTGGTACCCGGCGGGCTGCGGGAGGAGCAGCGAGACCTCGACGCCGATCCCGGCGAGCTGGCGCTGGACCTCCTGCGCCGCGCGGGTCCAGTCGGTGTAGCCGTTGGCGGAGGTGAGCGCGAAGGAGAACTGCTCGCCGGCCGCGTCGACGAGCCTGCCGTCGCGCTGGGTGTACCCGGCGCGCGCGAACGCGGCCAGCGCGGCCGCGGTGTCCTGCGCGACCATCCCGGCGTCGGGGATGCCGGGGTCGAGCCAGTCCTGCTGGTTGGGGAGCATCAGGCCGGTCTGGCCCGCCGGTCCCATGTACCCCTCGCTGGCCACGTCGGCGATGCGGGCGCGGTCCAGGGCCAGCGACAGCCCCCGCCGCACGTCGACGTCGTCGAACGGGGCGACCGTGTGGTTCGGCACGAGGGCGACGATCCCGGCCGGGGGGAACCAGAACCTGTTGTGCGGGCTGGCCGCGCCCCAGGTCCCCTCGACGTCGGAGATGAACGAGTAGCTCCAGTCGTACCCGCGGGTCACGGTGTCGAGCTGGGAGTTCGTCGAGGGCAGGACGAGGTGGGCGATCTCGACCGCCTCGGCCTGCCAGTAGTTCTCGTTGCGGTCCATCGAGTACTGCTGGTCGTTGTAGTTCCCGAGGACGAACGGCCCGGTGCCGACGGGGTCCTCGTCGCGGAACGTCGCCGGGTCGGCCACCTGCGACCACAGGTGCTCGGGCACGATGCAGGTGGCGCCGAGGATCGGCAGCGCGGGCACGTCGTCGGTCTGCAGGTGCAGGACGACGTGGTCGCCGGAGACCTCGACGGACTCCAGGTGCTGCCAGGCCCCCTTGGTGTCCAGGGAGGGGACCTCCCGGAGCAACCGGAACGTGAAGGCGACGTCGCGGGCGGTGAAGGGGGTGCCGTCGCTCCACTCGGCCGCGCGGACCGTCATGTCGATCGTGCGGGCGTCGGGCAGTTCCCAGGACTCGGCCAGCCACGGGATCTGCTCGCCGTCCAGCGGGTTGACCAGGACCAGCGGTTCGTAGATCCAGGTCGCGGCCGTCCGCTTGTTGGTCAGGTACGGGTTGAACCTGCGGTCGAACAGGGGGTTGCCCTTGTCCGCGTTGATGAGCATGGTGTCCCGCCCGATCGTCGGGTCGGGCTGGCTGCGCACCTGCACGCTGCACCCGCCGATCCCCGCGCCCACGAGGGCGGCGGCTCCGCCGAACCCCGCGAGCACTCCCCGGCGGCCCAGCGCCGGTCCCTGCCGAAGCGTCATCGCTCGACCTCCACGTTCGTCGTGGAGGTCAGCGTATGCGCTTACATCCGAGTGTCAACCGGGGGGCAGCTCTCCCGCAGCAGCACCTCCACCGGGAGCCGGGCCACCAGCCGCGGCGCGTGCGGCGCCGCGAGGCGGTCCACCACCGCCCGCACCGCGGCCCGGCCCAGGTCCGCCATCGGCTGGGCGACCGTCGTGATCGGCGGGTCGCTGAAGCGGGCCCCGTCGACCCCGTCGAACCCCGTCACGTAGACGTCCCCCGGCACCGACAGCCCCGCCGCGCGCACCGCGTCCAGCGCCCCCAGCGCCGACTGGTCGTTCCCGCAGACCAGCGCCCGCGGCACCCGCTGCGCCAGCAGCCCCGACACCGCCTCGGAGGCGCGGTCGCGCCGGAAGTCCCCCCGCACCTGCGGCACCGGCGGCAGACCCGCGTCCGCCAGCGCCGCGGACAGCCCCAGCTGGCGCTCGGCGTCGTCCGGGGAGTCCGGCGGGCCCGCCACGTACACCACGTCCCGCACCCCCAGGGCGCCCACGACGTGCCCCACCAGCGCCCGCATCCCGGCCGCGTTGTCGACGCCGACGTGGTCGAAGGCGTCCCCCCGCTCGCCCGGGTGGGCACCGTCGGCCAGGACGACCACCGGGATCCGGCGGGCGACGTGGGCCAGCAGGTCGTCGGAGACCGTGCGGGCCACCACCGCCAGCCCGTCCACCCGGCCGGCCACGTCGTTGACGACGACGTCGCGCGCCGGCCCGCGCCCGGCCGCGACCATCAGCGCGAAACCGCGCCGCCAGGCCTCCACCTCCGCCCCCCGCAGCACCTCGTCGAAGTACAGGTTCGGGGTGCCCGGCCCGGCCCCGCGCCGGCGGTCGTCGACGACCCGCACCCCGCCCTCGGTGACCAGCGACGGCCGGTCGTCCTCCTCCAGCCCGTCGTGCCCCGGGAAGCACAGCCCGATGACCCCGGTGCGCCGGCCCGCCAGCGCCCGGGCGTTGCCCGACGGGACGTACCCCAGGGCCCGGACGGCGTCCATGACCCGCTCCCGGGTGGCCTCCCGGACCGCGTCGGGGGTGCGCAGGACCCGCGAGACCGTCGCGATCGACACGCCCGCGCGGTCGGCGACGTCGTAGACGGTCGGGGTCCTCGGCGCCTGCGGCCGGGTCGGGTGGCGGGCCATTCCCCCACGTCTCCTGCTCTGCTGCGGTTCGGCTGCTCGACCGCCGATGCTACGACGCACCCGGCGGGTCCCCTCCGGTTGCGGCGGCGCTGACCTGGCAGTTCCCTCGACGCATGTCCGGTCCAGCGCGTTCCCAGGCCAGCTCCGAGGTCCGTTCGCACGTCCGGCGCGGGGAGGCCTTCGCGCAGGCCCACGAGCAGGGCCTGAAGAAGGTCGGCCGGGCCGGTGTGGCCGCCGACGGCGTCGTCCACCTGCTCATCGCCTGGCTCGCCGCGCAGGTCGCGCTCGGCGGCTCCGGCGGCTCGGCCGACTCCAGCGGCGCGCTCGGGCAGGTCGCGGCGCAGCCGTTCGGCGCCGTCCTGCTGTGGGTGCTCGCGCTGGGGTTCGTGGCCCTGCTGGCCTGGCAGGTCGTCGCGGTCGTCACCGGCGGCAAGACCTCCCACCGCCTCAGCGCCGCCGTCAAGGCCGTCGTCGCGCTCGCCCTGGCCGTCTCCTGCGTGCGGTTCGCCACCGGTGGCGGGTCGTCACCGGGCACCCAGCAGCAGACCCTGACCCAGCGCGTCCTGGAGGCCCCCGGCGGGGCGGTCCTCGTCGTGCTGGCCGGGCTCGTGGTCGCCGGCGTCGGGATCGGCCTGGTCGTGCGGGGCGTCCGGAAGGACTTCGAGGACAAGGTCGAGGGGTCGCTGTCGCGCCCGCTGACCGCCCTGGGGGTGGCCGGCTGGGTCGCCCGCGGCGTCGCCTTCGCCGTCCTCGGCGCCCTGGTCGTGGTGTCCGCCACCGGCGACACCGGCAAGTCCCGCGGCCTGGACGCGGCGTTCCGCGAGATCGCCTCCCAGCCGTTCGGGGTCGTCCTGCTCCTGCTCGTCGCCCTGGGCCTGGCCGCCTACGGGGTGTTCGCCCTGCTCACCGCGCACCGGCGCGCCCGCGCCTGAGCGGGTGATCCACGGCACAACGGCTCACGGAACCCATCCACCGGCCGATGGGTTCCGAACCGTTGACGGCCTCACGTCGGGGTGCGCACCGTGCGCACCGAGCCCGACGCGCACCCGAGTCGCAGGCCAGGAAGCAGGAGATCCGTGTCGCGCAAGCTCATCACCCCAGCGGACATCCGCGACCACGTGCTGCGCCTGGGTGAGAAGCACCCGCCGATCCCGCTGGAGTCGGTCGACCGCACGGTGAGGGACCCGCGCGGGGTGCGCGAGCGCTTCGGCCACGTCGTCGACTACCTCGCCCGCGTCGAGCTGGAGGTCGACCGCAACGTCCTGGAGCTGCTGACGCTGCTGCCGGACGTCTCCGAGACCGACCGCCTCTTCTACGCCGACGTGTGGCAGCCGCAGGAGATCCAGCACGGCCTGATCCTGGACCGGCTCCAGCAGGACGTCGACCTCCCCCCGGCCGACCCGAACACCGACGAGGTCAGCGCGAAGATCCGCCTGCTGGGGTCGCTGGCGCACCTGCGCCCGGTGCAGGAGGTCGCGCGGCTGCTGTACTACCTGACCGGCGCCGCCACCGAGAAGGCCGCCGTCGTGGCCTACAACCTGCTCGTCGACGGCCTCGACGAGATGGGCGAGGACGCCGTCTCGCGCACCGTCGTGCAGCCCATCCGCCGCCAGGAACCGGGCCACTTCGCCTTCTACCGCCTCTCGGCGACCGAGATGCTCCAGCAGGAGGTCCTCGCGCCGTGGCAGCTGCGGCTGGCCCGGGTGCTGCGCCGGAAGTCCTTCGCCCCCGTCGGTGCGCACACCCCGGCCCAGCGCGCCCAGTTCGGCGCGGTGCTGACGACGCTGGGGCTGGCCGACCGCGTGGAGGACTTCGGCGCCCAGGTCGGGCTCGTCGAGCGCGAGCTGCTGTGGGCCCGCCACCAGGGCATGCGGGTGCCCGACTACGTCCTCACGGCGCTGCGCGACACCCTGGAGCAGTTCCGCGCCCACGGGCACCCGGCCACCGCCTGAGCGCCCGCGCCGGGGCCCGCAGTAGCGTCAGCACGTGCCGCTGACCGATCTGCCGCTGGACTCGCTGCGTACCTACACCGGCGAGGTCGGCGAACCCGCCGACCTCGACGCGTTCTGGGCCGGGAGCCTCGCCCTCGCCCGCCGCCACGACCTCGCCGTCGAGCTGACCCCGCACACCGGGCCGGCGCTGCCCGCGCTGGACGTCCTCGACGTCCGCTTCGCCGGCTGGGGCGGCGACCGGGTCGCGGCGTGGCTGATCCGCCCCGCCCACCTGCCCGGCCCGCTGCCGGTCGTCGTGGAGTTCATCGGCTACTCCGGCGGGCGCGGCCTGCCGGTGGACCGGACCGCCTGGGCCGCGGCCGGTTTCGCCCACCTCGTCGTCGACACCCGCGGTCAGGGCCACGACACCCCCGACCCCGACCCCGACGTCGCCGGCGGCCAGTGGGTCGGCGGGTTCATGACCCGCGGCATCGACGACCCGGCCACCCACTACTACCGGCGGGCCCTGGTCGACTGCGCCCGCGCGGTCGACGTCGCGCACGCGCTGCCCTCCCTGGGCGTCGAGGTGGACACCGCCCGCGTCGTCGTGCGCGGCGCCAGCCAGGGCGGCGCCTTCTCCATCGCCGCCGCCGCGCTGTCGCCGGGCCGGGTCGCGGCCGCGCTCGTCGACGTCCCGTTCCTGTGCGACGTGCGCCGCGGCACCCACCTCGCCGGCGACGGCCCCTACCTGGAGGTCGTCTCCTACCTGCGCCGGCACTCCCCCGAGAAGGCCGAGCGGGCCTTCACGACCCTGTCCTACGTCGACGGGGTCAACCTCGCCGCCCGCGCGAAGGCCCCCGCGCTGTTCAGCGTCGCGCTCATGGACCCGGTGTGCCCGCCGTCGACGGTGTTCGCCGCGTACAACCGCTGGGGCCACGACGACCGGGAGATCGACGTGTGGGAGTTCGCCGACCATGCCGGGGGCGGCGGGCACCAGACGCAGCGGCAGCTGCGGTTCCTCGACCGGCTCGGCCTGCGGTGACGCTCCCGGAGGAGACCGACCCCTGGTCGCTGTCGCTGGTCGCGCGGGTCGAGAAGGACGAGCGGGGCGAGCCGCTGCCCACCCACACCGACACCCTGGTCGCCGCGGCGCGCGCCGTCGTCCTGCTGCTGTCCGACCCCCGCGTCACCGACCCCGACGGTGAGCTGCGGCCCGCCGTCCAGGCGTGGCGGGACCGGCGCATCCGCAAGATCTGCCGCCGGGCGCGCGGGACCCGGTGGGAGCGCACCGCCGCCCTCCCGCACGCGCAGGCCACCAGCGGGGACGCCGTCGTGCGGGCGTTCGCCCCGCACCCGCGCGAGGAGGTGCCCGACCTGCTGCGGCCCCTGCAGGTGGGCGGGCTCGACCTCGCCGACCCGGAGGCCGGCCCCGACGGCCGCGAGGTCCCCGGCCCCGACGGCGTCCTGACGATCCGGCTGACGCCGGGGATCACCATGACCACGGGCAAGGCCGCGGCCCAGGTCGGGCACGCCGCGCAACTGGCGTACGAGCGGCTGCCGCAGGCCGCCCGCTGGCAGGAGGCGGGGTTCGGGGTCCGCGTCGTGACCGGCGCCCCGGTGCTG
Organism: Kineococcus rugosus; assembly: GCF_050871975.1. NCBI lineage: Bacteria > Bacillati > Actinomycetota > Actinomycetes > Kineosporiales > Kineosporiaceae > Kineococcus > Kineococcus rugosus. The sequence goes on from NZ_JBJLSJ010000003.1 coordinate 83,486, forward strand.
CCCGAGGGCCGGCGGGTCGACGTGCGCGACGGGGGTTTCACCGAGGTCCCCCCGGGCACGGTCACCGCCAGCGCGGGTTTCGAGGGGACGGTCTGACGTGCCGGTCGAGGGTGCCGCGCTGCGGCGGATGGGTTTCCTGACGATCGGGTCGTTCGACCCGGCCGACCCCGGGCCCGGCCACGAGACGACCCTGCGGGTCGTCGAGCTCGGCGAACGGCTGGGGTTCGACAGCGCCTGGCTGCGGCACCGGCACCTGCAGCCGGGGATCTCCTCCCCCGTCGCCGTCCTGGCCGCGCTCACCCAGCGGACGTCCCGGATCCACCTGGGCACGGCCGTCACCCCGCTGGGCTGGGAGAACCCGCTGCGGCTGGCCGAGGACCTCGCGACCGTCGACGTCCTGGCCCGGGGGCGACTGGAACCGGGCGTGAGCGTCGGACCGCCGATGCAGTTCGAGCACGTCAAGGCGTCCCTGTACCCCGACACCGCCGACGTCGAGGACTTCAGCTACGAGCGGGTGCTGCGGCTGCACCGGTTCCTGCGCGGGGACGAGGCCAGCGACTTCGCCGGCACGCAGGGCATCGAGGTCTTCTCCGACCGCGTCGAACCGCACTCCCCCGGCCTGGCCGACCGGCTCTGGTACGGCGGGGCCAGCCTGCGCTCCGCGCAGTGGGCCGGCGCGCAGGGCCTGCACCTGCTGGCCTCCAGCGTCGTGCGGGCCGAGGACGGGTCCACCGACTTCGCCGCGATCCAGGCCTCGCACCTGCGGGCCTTCCGGGACCTGCACCCCACCGGCCGCACCTCCCAGGGGCTGGTCGTCATCCCCACCGACTCCGCGACGCCCGCGCAGGTCGAGAAGTACCGGGCCTACGTGGAGCACCGCTCCGCGCGGGTCGGGGTCCCGCAGGGCCCGGGCCGGCTGCTGTTCGCCCAGGACCTGCTCGGCCGCTCCGACGAGATCGCCGACCGGCTGTGGGCCGACGCCGGGTTCCAGCTCGTCGAGGAGGTCGTGTTCGCGCTGCCGTTCGGGTTCGAGCACGAGGACTACGTGCAGATCCTCACCGACACCGCCGCCCACCTCGGCCCCCGGCTGGGGTGGGCCCCGGCCTCATGACGGGCGCACCCGCGCCGGGCGGGCGCCCAGGGCCGCGGCGGCCACGACGACGGCCAGCACGAGGAAACCCCCGCTGAGCGACGTCGCGGCCGCCACCGCGCCCAGCACCACCGGGCTCACGGTCGAGCCCAGGCCCTTGGCGACCGAGTCGGCGGCCGTGACGCTGCCGCGCAGGTCCGGGTGCCAGCCCACCAGGACCGCCGGGCTCAACGGCATCAGCACCCCCAGCACCGTCCCCAGCAGCACCAGGGTCACGAGCAGCCCGGCCACCGCCCAGGCCCCGGAGAACGCCACCACGACGGCCAGCACCGCGCAGGCCAGCGGCAACGCCGGGTAGGCGCAGCCGAACAGCTGCACGGCGCTGCGCCGCGACAGCGCGAACTGGTTCAGGCCCGCCCCCAGGAACACCCCGGCCGGGATCACCACCGACAACGCGATGCGCTGCGCCAGCGGCGGGGACAGCTCCTCGGCGAGGATCCCGACGGCGTAGTGGGTGGCCTGGATCGCCCACCCGACCCCGGCTGCCGCCAGCAGGAACCCGGCCGTCCGGGGCACCCGCAGCGCGGCGGCGCCCTCGCGCAGCACCGTGCGCAACCGCACCCCCGGGGACCGGCCGCCCGCGCGGTCCGCGGCGCGCGGCAGGCGGCGGGCGATGACCGGGGCCAGCGCGAGGACGAGCACCCCGTACCCCACGACGGTCCACGACCACACGTGCGGCCGCCCCAGCCCCGCGGCGGCCGCCCCGACCCCGAGGCCGACCATCGCCCCCAGGCTCGTGAACGTCTGCAGGCGGGAGAACCCCCGTTCGCGCGCCGTCCCGTCGTCCCGGTTCGCGTCGGCCACGACCACGGAGGCGCACAGCACCAGCGCGCTGTTCGTGACCCCCGACAGCACCCGCGCGGCGACGATCCCGGCGAACCCCGGTTCGAGCAGCAGCGACGCCGACAGCAGCACGTTGGCGGCGACCGCGACCGGCAGCACGCGCCGGGGGGACACCAGGTCGAACACCGGACCGAGGACGACCGTGGCGAGCGCGGCAGCGGCCGCGTAGACGCCGACCGTCAGGCCGACCTGGCCGACGCTCAGCCCGAGGCGTTCGCCCAGGACGAGCGAGACGGGGGTGAACCCCAGCTGGGACAACGGGGACAGCGCCACCAGGAAACCCGGGAGCACCCCGAGCCGCGGACGTCCGGGGTTTCGGGGCACGGGCCCGACCCTAGGGTCCGGCCGGTGCCCCCGCGCGGTGGCGCGGGGGCAGCGACCTCACTTCTTGGCGTTCTTGTCCTTCGCCTTGTCCCCGGCGGCGTCGGAGGACAGCGCGGCGATGAAGGCCTCCTGGGGCACCTCGACGCGCCCGACCATCTTCATCCGCTTCTTCCCCTCCTTCTGCTTCTCCAGCAGCTTGCGCTTGCGGGTGATGTCCCCGCCGTAGCACTTGGCCAGGACGTCCTTGCGGATGGCGCGGACGTTCTCGCGGGCGATGACCCGCGCGCCGATCGCGGCCTGGATGGGCACCTCGAACTGCTGGCGCGGGATGAGGTCCTTCAGCTTGCCGGCCATCATCACGCCGTAGCCGTACGCCTTGTCCCGGTGCACGATCTGGCTGAACGCGTCAACCTGCTCGCCCTGCAGCAGCACGTCGACCTTCACCAGGTCGGCGGCCTGGTCGCCGTCCACGTCGTAGTCCAGGGACGCGTACCCGCGGGTGCGCGACTTCAGCTGGTCGAAGAAGTCGAAGACGATCTCGGCCAGCGGCAGCCGGTACCGCATCTCGACGCGGTCCTCGGACAGGTAGTCCATGCCCTGCAGGTCGCCGCGGCGCTGCTGGCACAGCTCCATGATGGCGCCGATGAAGTCGGCCGGGGCCAGGATCGTGGCACGCACGACCGGCTCGCGGACCTCGGCGATCTTGCCCTCGGGGAACTCCGAGGGGTTCGTGACCTCCACGACCCGCTTGTCCTCCAGCGTCACCTCGTACGGCACGCTCGGCGCCGTGGAGATGAGGTCGAGGTTGAACTCGCGCTCGAGGCGCTCGCGGACGATCTCCAGGTGCAGCAGGCCCAGGAAGCCGATGCGGAACCCGAAGCCGAGCGCCACCGACGTCTCGGGCTCGTAGACCAGCGCGGCGTCGTTCAGCTTCAGCTTGTCGAGCGCGTCGCGCAGCAGCGGGTAGTCGGAGCCGTCGATCGGGTACAGCCCGGAGAACACCATCGGCTTGGGGTCCTGGTAGCCGCCCAGGGCCGTCGTCGCGGGTTTCGCGGCGTTCGTGACGGTGTCACCGACCTTGGACTGCCGGACGTCCTTCACGCCGGTGATGAGGTACCCGACCTCACCGACGCCGAGCCCCTTCGAGGGGGTCGGCTCGGGCGAGCTGACGCCGATCTCCAGGAGCTCGTGGGTCGCCTTCGTCGACATCATGGCGATGCGCTCGCGGGGCGTGAGCATCCCGTCGATGACCCGGACGTACGTCACGACCCCGCGGTAGGTGTCGTAGACCGAGTCGAAGATCATGGCGCGGGCGGGCGCGTCCGCGTCGCCCACGGGCGCGGGGACCTGCTTGACGATCTCGTCGAGCAGCAGGTCGACGCCGACGCCGGTCTTGCCCGAGACCTTCAGGCAGTCCTCGGGCTGGCAGCCGATGAGCTTGGCCAGTTCCTCGGCGAACTTCTCCGGCTGCGCGGCGGGCAGGTCGATCTTGTTCAGGACCGGGATGATCGTGAGGTCGTTCTCCATGGCGAGGTACAGGTTCGCCAGGGTCTGCGCCTCGATGCCCTGCGCGGCGTCGACGAGCAGCACCGCGCCCTCGCACGCCGCCAGCGACCGGGACACCTCGTAGGTGAAGTCGACGTGCCCGGGGGTGTCGATCATGTTCAGGACGTGGTCGGTGCCGTCCAGGGCCCACGGCATGCGCACGGCCTGCGACTTGATGGTGATGCCGCGCTCGCGCTCGATGTCCATCCGGTCGAGGTACTGCGCGCGCATGGCCCGCTCGTCGACGATGCCGGTCAGCTGCAGCATCCGGTCGGCCAGCGTCGACTTGCCGTGGTCGATGTGGGCGATGATGCAGAAGTTGCGCAGCAGCTCCGGCGCGGTCGCGGCGGGTGCCGGTGCGTCGGCGGCTCTCGGGGACACGGGTGGGGGGCACCTCTCGATCGGTCGGGCAGGCGGTGCCCATCGTCGCACGTCCGGGCGCACCGGTGTCCGGGGACGGAACCGCGCGGCACGGCCCGGCGTCCGAGCCGCACGGTCACGGCGACCGCCCCGCCCCGGAGGTGTCCTGTGCGCTCCCCGACCCCACCCGCACCCGCCCGCGCCGCCCGCCGGCGCCGCCGCCGCCGCCGGCTGCTCCCGGCCACCGCGCTCGCCCTGACCCTGCTGCTGGGGGCCGCGGCGTGCAGCGGCTCCGGGTCGGACTCCTCCTCGGGGTCCTCCGGGGCCCCCGGCGCCGCGCCGCAGGGCGTGCAGGACGCCGGGGGCGGGTCCGTCGCGGCGGAGGCCGGCGGCGCCGACGCCGCGGGGACGCAGCCGGGGGCGGTGGTGGGCCCGGGCACGGCCGGGGAGGACCGGGCGGTCGTCTCCACCGCCACCCTCGCCGTCCGGGTCCGGGACCTGCCGGCGGCGGTGGGAGCCGTCCGCGAGCGCGTCGCCGCGGTCGGGGGCCTGGTCAGCGCCAGCACCACCGGCGGGGCGGCGGGCGCGGGGACCGCGCACCTGACGCTGCGGGTCCCGGCCGCGGAGTTCGAGGGCACCCTCGACGCCGTCGCGGGCCTGGGGCAGGAGACCGACCGCACGACGAGCGCCGCGGACGTCACGGCCGAGGTCGCCGACGTCGAGAGCCGGGTCACCTCCGCCGAGGCCGTCCTGCGGACCTTCCGCGACCGGCTGCCGCTGGCGACGACCGTCCCCGACGTCCTGGCCGTCGAGGGCGAGATCGCGCGGCGGCAGGCCGACCTGGAGGCGCTGCAGGCCCGCCGGCGCGCGCTGGCCGACCAGGTGGCGCTGTCGACCGTGGACGTGGACCTGGTCCGGGGCGCCCCGCTGGACGCCGTGCAGGCGCGCGACGAGCCGGGGTTCACCGGGGGCCTGGCCGCCGGGTGGCACGCCCTGGGGGAGGTCGTGCGGGTGCTGTCGGTCGCCGTCGGCGCCGTGCTGCCGTTCGCCGTGCCGCTGGCCGCGGTCGCGGTCCCGGGGTGGGTGCTGGTGCGCCGGCGCCGCGCGCGGGTCGCGGGCGGGGTCGGGGGCGGGGTCGGGGTCGGGGGCGGGGTCGGGGGCGGGGTCAGCGGGACCGTCCCGGACTGATCCCTTGACGGCGACCCCTCCGTCACTGACTGTGTTCAGGTGATGACGGCGCAGCTGCTGTTCCTGGTGGGGACGGTGCTGCTGCTGGTCGCCGGGACCGGCAAGGTCCGCCACCCCGCCGGGACGGCCCGGGCGCTGCGCACCCAGGGGCTGCCGGCCCACCCCGCGCTGGTGCGGGCCCTGGGGCTGGCCGAGGTGGTGGTCGCCGCGGGGTCGCTGGCGGGCTCGGCCGCCGCGGCGTGGGCGAGCGCCCTGGCCCACGCCGGGTTCACCGGGTTCGTCCTGCTCGCCCTGGTCCGGCGCCGGCCGGCGAGCTCCTGCGGCTGCTTCGGCGAACCCGACCTGCCCCCCACCGGCGCGCACGCCGCCCTCACCGCGGCCCTCGCCCTGGCCGCGGGCGCGGCCGCCGCCGCGGGGACCCGCGGGCTGCCGGCCGTCCTGGCGCTGCGGCCGGGCGAGGTCGTCGCCCTCACCGCCGTCACCGGCCTGGTGCTCGCCCTGAGCCTGCTCGTCCTGACCGGGCTGCCCCGCCTGGTCGCCGCCCGCCCACCGACCCGGAGGTCCCTGTGAGCACGACCGTCACGATCCTGCTGGCCGGGCTGACCCTGGCCGTGGTGCTGCTCGCGGTGCTCGTGGCCGGGCTGCTGCGCTCGCACGCGGAGATCCTGCGGTCCCTGCACGCCCTCGGCGCGGGCCGCGAGGACACCGCCCCCGGGGCCCGCACGGACCTGCCGTTCACCGTGGGCCGGGGCGTCGTCGAGGCCGCCGGTCCCGTGGGCCTGCAGGGGTCGGCCATCGCCGGGACGACCCCGCAGGGGGACGCGGTCCAGGTCGCCGTCGGGGCCGGCGGCACGAACACCCTCGTCGCGTTCCTGTCCAGCGGGTGCCTGACGTGCCAGCGGATCTGGTCCCGGCTCGCCGACCCCGCACCGCTGGCGCTGCCCCCCTCGACGCGGCTGGTCGTGGTCACCCGCGGCGCCGAGGCGGAGTCCCCCAGCACCCTGGCCGCCCTGGCCGCCGGGCCGGTCGCCCGCGGCGTCGACGTCGTCCTGTCCACGGCGGCGTGGGAGGCGTACGAGGTGCCCGGCTCGCCGTACTTCGCCCACGTGGACGGCAGCAGCGGCCGGGTCACCGGGGAGGGCAGCGCGACCGACTGGGAACAGGTGGAGCGCCTGGTCGGCGAGGCCGCGGGCGACGGGGCCCTGCGGGGGCACCGGCACGACGGGCCGCACGACCACGACCACGACCACGACCACGACCACGGGCGCGACGGGCGCGGGGGCGGCGCCCACCGCGAGGCCCGCGCGGACGCCGAGCTCCTCGCCGCGGGGATCACCCCCGACCACCCCAGCCTCGGGCTCACGGCCGCGGACCGGCGGCGCTGATGGACCCGCTGGTGGGCCCGCTGGGGGACCCGGCCACCGCCGCCCTCGTCCTGGGGGTCCCCACGGCCGCCGTCGCGGCGCTGCGGGCCCTGTGGTCGCCTTGAGGCGAGTCGATGCTCTCGAGCATCACCCCGCTCGGGGAGCGGGGGCGCGCCAGCCGGTGGTCGGTCACGGTCACCGCCCACCTCCTGGGGTCCGCCGCGGGGGGCGCCGTCCTGGGCCTGCTGCTCGGCACCGCCGGCCTGCTGCTGCCGACGCCGGTCCCCCTCGCCGCGGCGCTGCTGGCCGCAGTCGCGACGGTGGCGGCCGAGGCGGGCCGCTGGCGGTGGTTCCCCAGCTGGCACCGGCAGGTCGACGAGGACTGGCTGCACCGGTACCGCGGCTGGGTCTACGGCGTCGGTTACGGCGCTCAGCTCGGCGTCGGGGTCGTCACGATCGTCACCTCCCCCGTCCTGTACGTGGCGATGGCGTTGATGGCCGCCACCGCCGGGCCCGGTGAGGGCGCCGTGCTGGGTGCGGTGTTCGGCCTCGTGCGGGCGCTGCCGCTGCTCACCGTCCGGTCGGTGACCACCCCGGGACGGCTCGCGGCCGTGCACCGGCGGCTGGAACGGCTCGCCCCGTCCGGCCGGCGGGTCAGCGCGGTGTGGTCGGCGGCGGTGGCCGTGTGCTCGCTGGTGCTGCTGGGAGGGGTCCTGTGAGGCTCGACGCGCACGGCATCTCGGTCGACGCCCCGCGGGGGTGGGAGGTGCGGATCACCCGCCGCGCCCCCGAGGGCCACGAACCGGGGTCGCACCGGCGGCCGGTGCTGCACGCCGCGACGGTCCCGCTCCCGGCGGTCCGCGGCGACTTCGGCGGCGGGGTCACCGGCACCCTCACCGGCGGGGACGTGTTCGTCAGCCTCTTCGAGCAGGACCCCGCCGCGGCGCGGACCGCGCTGTTCGCCGACGAGGGGTTCCCCGTCCCCGCGCTCGCCGACTTCTCCCCGAACCGGCTGCAGCGCAGCATCCCCGGCCAGAGCGGGGCCCAGTGGTTCTTCCACGTGGGCGACCGGGCGTTCAGCCTCTACGTCGTCCTGGGTTCGCACGCCCGCCGCGCGGAGCTGCTCGGGGTGCTCGTCCCGCTGCTCGGATCGGTCCAGCTGCCCGGAGGTCCACCGTGAAGGTCGTCGACGAGGTCCTGGCCACCGTCACCGGGTTCCTGGCCACCCGCACGAGCCGGCGGGGTTTCCTGGCCCGGACCGCCGTGGTGGGCTCGGCCCTCACGGTGAGCCCGTGGGGTTTCCTGACCCGCCCGCAGACGGCGTACGCGGCGGTGTGCGGCATCGACTCGACCTGCTCGTCCGGGTACACGGTGTTCTGCGCGACCGTCAACAACGGCGTCAACCGCTGCCCTCCCGGTTCCCTGGTCGGCGGCTGGTGGAAGTCCGACGGGTCGGGTTACTGCTGCGGCGGCGCCCGGTACTACATCGACTGCCACAGCTACTGCTCGTGCGGGTGCGGCGGCCGCCGGAAGTTCTGCGGCGAGGGCTGCCGGAACTGCTCGTGCGGGTGCGGCCCGGCCGGGCAGTGCGACCAGCGCAAGGTGTGCTGCAACGAGTTCCGGTACGGCCAGTGCAACCAGGACACCGGCTGCACCGGGCCGGTGTGGTGCCGGGTCGTGACCTGCACCCCGCCGTGGCGGATCCCGGCGTGGAACTGCACGACGACGTCGGCGACCGACCAGCGCACGAACGCGCACACCGCGCCGGCGCTGCGCGACTGCACCCCCATCGGCCGCGAGTACACGGCGATCGGCGGCCCCGGCAGCGTCCTGGGCGAGCAGCGCACCCCCGAGCTGGGGACACCGGGGCCCGGCGGGACGTACCAGTTGTTCGACCACGGCTCGATCTACCACTCCCCCGGCACCGGGGCGCACGAAGTGCACGGGCTGATCCTGGAGAAGTTCGGCGACCTGGGCTGGGAGGCGGGCGTCCTGGGGTACCCGACCACCGACGAGCTGAGCACCCCCGACGGCCGCGGCCGGTTCAACCACTTCGAGCGGGGCTCGGTCTACTGGACGCCCGGGACGGGGGCCAACGCGGTCGTCGGGGCCATCCGGGAGGCGTGGAAGGCGTGGGGCTGGGAGGCCGGCCCGCTGGGCTACCCCGTCACCGACGAGCTGGGGACCCCCGACGGCCGGGGCCGCTTCAACCACTTCCAGGGGCGGCGCACCGGGGGGTCGGTCTACTGGACGCCGGCGACCGGGGCGCAAGTGGTGCTGGAGGAGATCAGGGACGCCTGGGCCCGGCTCGGCTGGGAGACCGGCCGGCTGGGTTTCCCCGTCACCAGCCAGGCCGCCACCCCCGACGGCCGCGCCCTGTACAACCACTTCGAACGGGGCTCGATCTACTCCTCGCCGGCCACCGGCGCGCACGCCGTGGCCGGTGCCGTGCGGGACCTGTGGGCCGCGGCGGGCTGGGAGACCGGGCCGCTGGGGCTGCCGACGACGGACGAGACCGCCGTCGCCGGCGGCGGCTCCCAGGACTTCGAGGGCGGGTCGGTCTACCTGTCACCGGCCACGGGCGCCCACACCGTCACCGGCCCGGTCCGGACCGCCTTCCGCAGCGCCGGCGGCCCGGCCCGCTGGGGGTTCCCCGCGGCCGAACCCGAGACCGCCGGCGGCGGCCGGGTGCGGCAGCGGTTCGAGCGCGGGACGGCGGTGCTGACGACGGCCACCGGGGCGGTGATCTTCGGCTGACCGCGCCGGGGGCGCTCACCACGGCCCGACGGTGACGACCAGCCAGCGCCGGAACGCCTCCGTCCACTGCGCCGTGTGCGGGATCGCCCGCTGCCCGAACCCGCCGCGGGCCACCCCGTCGGCCAGCCCGACCCCGTGCCCGCCCTCGGGGTAGACGTGCAGCTCCACCGGCACGTCGTGCTCGGCCAGCACCCGCGCCCAGGCCAGGGCGTTGGGCAGGCCGGGCCGGTCCTGCGCCGTGGCCCAGACGAACGTCGGCGCGGTGCCCGCGTCGACGTGGTGCACCGGAGAGAGCTCCGCGGCCAGCCCGACCGCCCCGCCCAGCAGCCCCGCGACCGCCGCGGCGGGCAGCAGCGCGAGGTCGGCCAGGCCGTAGGACTGGACGTGGAAGGCCGGCCGGGGCACGGCCGCGGGCGGCGGCTCGACGCTCAGCACCGCGCCGGTGGCCAGCAGACCGGCGAGGAGCCCGCCCGCGCTGGACCCGATGACACCGGTGCGCGTGCGGTCCGCGCCCGCCAGCAGGTCCCCGGACTGCAGCACCGCGAGCGCCGTGCGGGCCTGCCGGAGGGCCAGCGGGAAGGGGTCGGGCCGCAGCCGGTAGCGCAGGACGACGGCCCCGAGGCCGAGGGAGTTCAGCCAGCGGGCGTAGCCCTCGCCGTCGTGGGCGGTGTGCTCCCGGAACCCGCCGCCGGGCAGCACCAGCACCGCGGGGGCCCCGGGGACGGGGAACCGCTGCACGTCGAGGTCCACCCCGTCGACCACGACGGTGGTCCCGGCGCCGGTCTCGGCGCCGGTCACAGCGGGCCCAGGGCGTCGGTGCGGGCGGCGGGCAGGTCCAGGGCGTCCAGCACGGTCGTCAGCTGCCTCTCCTCGTACCGGAAGTGGTTCTCCACCAGCGCCTCGACGCCGTCGAGGTGGCGGGCGAGGTCGTCGGGTCCGGCGCCGCGATCGACGGCGTCGGCGAGCCCGGCCAGCAGGTGCTGGAGCGTGGAGTGGTCCTGCTCCAGGGACCGCAGCACGGGCCGCAGCCGCGGGTGGGCGGCGGCGATCGCGGGGAACAGCGTGCGGTCCTCGCCGCGGTGGTGGCCGTCGAGGGCGGCGCAGAACCCCCGGCAGTGCAGCAGGAGGTCACCGGCGGTGGGCGCGTCCAGTCCGTCGCGGGCCAGGCGCAGCGCCTCGCGGAGTCGTTCGTGCACCTGGTGCAGTTCGCGGCCCCAGGCGGTGAGGCGTTCCGTCCCGCGCTCAGTCACGCGGGGACGGAAGGGGGCGACGGTCCACGTCGGGCTCCCTCGGTCCGGCGCCTCCATGCCTGGGACGGTCTCCCACCGGCACGCGACGCTGGTCCCGATGCTACCGACGGTGACCGTTCCCGTCACGGGTGCGGGCGGTGCGGGCCACGGCGCGTGTCGTGGGTCCGGCACATCCGCTGGTAACCTTGACGATGCCTTCGCTCCGTGCGGAGGTCACGGTCTCCCGCCGTCCCCTCCCGGTGTCCCCACGCCGGAAGTCCCCGGTGGAGCGACCGCCCTCTGACACTGATCACCGATCGACAGGAAGACGGAGCACGTGGCCAACATCAAGTCGCAGAAGAAGCGCATCCTCACCAACGAGAAGGCGCGCCTGCGCAACAAGGCCGTCAAGTCGGAGCTGCGCACCGTCGTGCGCCACTTCAAGGAAGCCCTCGCCTCCGGCGACTCGGCCAAGGCCCAGGCCGCGCTGGCCCTGGCGAGCAAGAAGCTCGACAAGGCCGTGAGCAAGGGCGTCATCCACAAGAACCAGGCCGCCAACCGCAAGTCGGCCATCGCCAAGGCCGCGGCCAAGGCCTGATCCACGGATCCTCGCTGAGGGCCGGTCCCCGTCCGGGGGCCGGCCCTCGGTGCGTCCGGGCCCGGTTCAGCGGCGGGCCGCGGCCACCACCCGCACGGCCCGCTCGAGCGCGTGCTCGGCGTGGGCGCCGCCGCCCTTGACCGCGTGGTCGGCGGCCGCGACGGCCAGGATCGCGTCGGCCAGCCCCTGCGGGGACAGGTTCCGCACCTCCCGCTGGGCCTTCTCCACCAGCCACGGCGCCATCCCGAGGTCACGGGCCAGGTCGGCGGCCCGGCCCCGGCCGGCGGCGGCCACCTTCGCCAGCTGCCGCAACCGGGACGCCAGCGCGGCGACGACCACGACGGCGGGCACCCCGGTGGCGGCGGCGTGCCGCACCAGGACCAGCGCCCGCCCCTCCTCCCCCGCGATCGCGGCGTCGGCGACCTCGAAGCCCGTCGCCTCGCGCCGGCCCCCGTGGTAGCGGTGCACGGCCTCCTCGGTGACCGTCCCGTCGGTGTCGGTGAGCAGCTGGTCGACCGCGGCGGCCAGCTCCCCCAGGTCGCTGCCCAGGGCCTGCACCAGGGCCCGCGCGGCCTCCACGTCGATGCGGCGGCGCGCGCGGCGCACGTCGGCCAGGACGAAGTCGACCTTCTCCTGGTCGCGCTTGAGCGGCTGGCAGGACACCTCCGCGACGCCGGGCACCGCCCGGGCGGCGTCGAGGACCTTCTTGGCCTTGTTCCCGCCGCGGTGGCGCAGCACGAGGACGACCGAGTCCACCGGGGCGCGCAGGTACTCCAGGACGTCCTCGACGAAGGCGTCGGCCGCGGCGTCCACCCCGTCGACCAGCACCAGGGACCGCTCGTCGAACAGCGACGGGGACGTCCACGTCGCCAGCTGCCCCTTCTGGTAGCCGGCCGCCGCGACGTCGGTGCGCTCGAAGGCCGGGTCCTGCTCGCGCACGCGCGCCAGCAGCGCCGAGAACGCCCGGTCGGCCAGCGCCTCCTCGGACCCGGCGAGCAGGACGACCGGCGCGGGGGCCAGGTCGTGGGGGGTGACGGTGTTCTCGCCGCCCTTGGCGGCGGCGGACCGGCTGCGGCCCGCGGTGCGGCTCTTGCTGGACGGCTGGGCGGCGGGCACGGCCACACTGTCGCACGGGGGGCCGACACCCCTCACCCGTCGGAGTGCCGGGCCCGCCGCTCCGCCTCGCGCGGGTCCGAGCCCCGCACGAGCGTCCGCAGGGCCGAGGCGGTGCCCGCCACGGCCACGTCCCCGTCGCGGTCGGTCCGCAGCACCCGCGCCCCGGCGGCCTCCAGCAGCTCCAGCGTGGGCGCGGCGGGGTGGCCGTAGTCGTTGACCGCGCCGACCTCGACGATCGCCACCCGGGGACGGACGTCGGCGTACAGGCCGGGGAACTGGTCCGCCGAGCCGTGGTGGGCGACCTTCACGACGTCGACGAGCGTCCCGGGCGGGACCCGCGCCAGCGCCCGCCGCTGCCCCTCGCGCTCCAGGTCGCCCGTCAGCAGCACCCGCACCCCGCGCACGTCGGCGAGCAGCGCCAGGCTCGCGTCGTTGACCTGCCCGGAGTCCGGGGCGGGCAGGTCCGCGACCCCGGCGGCCGGGCCGAGGACCGTCCAGCGCACCTCCCCCGCGGCGCCGGACTCGCCCGCGCTGGTCGTGACCACCGGGCCCGCCAGGCGCCGGACCCGCCCGGCGGCCGGTTCCACCGCCAGCGGCGGGACGAGCACCCGGCCCACCGCGCGTCCCTCCAGCGCGCCGGCCAGGCCCGCGACGTGATCGGCGTGGAAGTGGGTGAGCACCACCGCGTCGAGCCGGTCGACGCCGAGGCGGTCCAGGCAGCCGTCGACCAGCACCTCGTCCGGCCCGGCGTCGACGAGGACCGCCGACGACGGTCCCGACCGCAGCACCACGGCGTCGCCCTGACCGACGTCGCAGCCCACGACGAGCCAGTCCGGCGGCGGCCAGGGACCGGCCGGCCCGCCCCAGCGGGGCGCGCAGCGCACCAGCAGCGCCGCGCTCAGCACGAGGACGGCCGCCAGCGCCAGCCGGCGGCGGCGCGCGCCGGCGGCCCGCGAGCGCAGGGCGGCCGCCGCCGCGGCGAGGACGAGCAGGGTCAGCAGCACCACGACGACGGCACCGGCGGTCCCGGCCGGGACGGGTACCGACGTGGGGAGCGCGGCCGCGGCGCGCGCGACGGCCCCGATCCACCACGCGCACAGCCCGGCCGGCCAGGCCAGCCCGGCGGCCCCGGCCGGCCACACCGGCGCCAGGAGCGTGGCGGCCAGCCCGAGCACCGTGGCCGGGGCCACCGCCGGGGCGACGAGCACGTTCGCGGGGATCGACACGAGGTTCACCGCGGGGTTCAGCAGCACCACCACCGGACCGCAGACCGCCTGCGCCGCAGCGGGGACCGCGACCGCGTACGCCACCGCGCGGGGGACCCCGGCCGTGGTGAGGCGCTCGGCCCACGGCCGGGCCAGCAGCACCAGGGCGGCCGTCGCCAGGGCCGAGAGGACGAACCCGAACTCCCGCGCCAGCCACGGGTCGGCGACCAGCAGCACCACGACGGCCGCGGCCACCACGCCGATCCCCCGGGCGGGCCGGCCGGCCGCGAGCCCGGCCATCGCGACGCCCCCCATGACCGCGGCCCGCAGGACGCTCGGTTCGGGGCGGGCGAGCACCACGAAGCCGACCAGGCCCGCGGCGGCCAGCAGCAGCCGCGTCCGCCGCCCGCACCCCAGCCAGGACGCGACCAGGACGAGGAACCCCACGACGAGCGTCGTGTTGGAACCGCTGACGGCCGTGAGGTGGGTCAGCCCCACGTCCCGCATGGCGGTCTCGAGGTCGGCGGGCAGCGCGGAGGTGTCCCCGACGACGAGGCCGGGCAGCAGGCCGCGCGCGTCGGCGGGCTGACCGGCGACCGCGTCCCGCAGCCCGCGCCGCAGGGTCTCGGCGACGGTGAGGAACCCGGCGGGACGCCCGGCGGCGGTCAGCGGCCCGGCCGAGACCACGACGACCGACCGCCGGCCCGGGTCGGCGGGGCCCAGCGTCCCGCGGAACCGGACCCGGTCGCCCCAGCGCACGTCGCGCCACCCCCCGACGCCTGCCTCGGCGTCGGCGTCGGCGAAGACGGTGGCCGGGGTCGCTCCCGCGCGGGCCGTCCCGCGCACGTCCGCCGTGGTGATCCGCACGTCGAGGACCACCCGCGGCGGCGCCCCGTCGCGCAGCGGCGGCAGGTCGTGCGGGTCCGAGCGCACCAGGGCGGTGAACTCCCCCGACACCCGGCGGTCCGCGAGCCCGGTCAGCCCGCCGGCGGTCGCCCGGTCGTGCTGGAGGGCGACGGAGACCACGACGAGCAGGCCGCCGGTGACCACGAGGACCACCCGCGCCCCCCGGCGGTGGCGGGCCAGCACCAGCAGCGCCACCAGCAGCGCGGCGGCACCGGCCGCGGCGGCCCCCCACGCCCGGTCGGGGCGGGCCACCGCGAGGAACGCGCCGAGCCAGGTGGTGAGGGCGCACGCGACCAGCCGCAGGTCGAGCGGGACCGGCGGGGCACCGACCCGGCGGGCGGGTGGTGGGGTCTCGGCGGTCCTCACACCGCCACCAGGTCGCGCAGGCCCTCCAGGACCTTCGGGCCGATGCCCTGCACCTCGCCGAGGTCCTCGACGGCGGAGAACGGCCCGTTCTCGGTGCGCCAGGCGACGATGCGACCGGCCAGGACCTCCCCGACGCCGGGGAGGGCGTCGAGGTCGGCCGCGGTCGCGGTGTTGAGGTCCACCGGCTCCGCGGCGGCGGGCGCGGCGGCGGGCGCGGCGGCGGCCTGCGGGAGTGCGGCGGGGGCGGGGTCGCCCGGGCCGGGGACGAGCACCTGCTCGCCGTCGACGAGGGCGCGGGCCAGGTTCAGGGCGTCGAGGTCGGCCTCGGCGGCGGGCCCGCCGGCCGCGGCGAGGGCGTCGGCGACGCGGCTGCCGGCCGCCAGCGTCACGACGCCGCCGGAGGCGACCCGGCCGGCGACGTGCACGACGACCGGTCCCGGGGACGGCGTCCCCGTGGGGTGCCCGGACGGTTCCGGGGCAGCCGGCTCGGCCGGGGCCGCCGCCTCGCTGCGCGCCGGCAGCGGCTCCCCCTGCGCCGCAGCGTCCCCCAGGCGGTCGTGACCGGTCAGCAGGACCAGCGCGCCCGCCGCGGCGAGCGCCACGAGGACGGCCCCGACGGCGGCGCGGGCGCCGACGCGGACGCGGGCGGCGCGCAGGGCCGGAGGTGTTCGGTCGGCCAGGCGGCGTCGCCACTCCGGCACCGGGCGGGACGGCGGGACCCCGTCCTCCGGCGAGTCGTCCAGCCCGTCCTCCAGCCCGTCGTCCAGCCCGTCCTCCGACTCGTCGAGGTCGCGGAACTGCCGGACGGCCAGCTCCCGGGCGCGGACGACCCGGTCCCGGGCGTCGCGGGGGTCGCGGGGTCGGTAGGGCGGGGCCACCCGCGGGAACCTAGGTCGCCGGCGGGCCGGGAGCGGGACCCGGGCGGTTGCCGGTGGACCACCGCAGGCGCCGACGGTCCTGTGGGGACCGCGGCGTCACCGCGCGAGGGTGACCTCACCGAGCTCGGCGTCGACCTGGGCCCGCACCTCGGCGACCATGTCGACCTCGTCGGGATGCGTGAGCCACTGCACCTGCAGCCCGTCCACGACCGCGACCAGGCGCCGGGCCGCGGACCGCGGCCGCGGGTGGCCGCAGTCGGCGAAGGCGTCGGCGACGGCGGTGACGGTCCGCTCGTACCGCTGCGCGAAGAAGGCGTGCGCGGGGTGGTCGGCGGCGGTGGCCTCGGCGGACAGGACGGTGAACAGCTCGACGATGCCGCGGCGGCCGGTGTTGCGGCGCACGACCTCCACGAGCGCGTCGAGGCGTTCGCGGCCGGTCCCGATCAGCAGACCGGCGGTGGCCGCGTCCTGCTCGTCGCGCTGCTCCAGCACCGCCAGCAGGAGCGGCGCCTTGCCGCCGAAGTGGTGCAGCAGACCGGCGTGCGAGAGCCCGCACCGGGCGGCGAGGTCGCGCAGCGACGCGGCCCGGTACCCGGACTCGGCGAACACCGCGACGGCCTCGGTGAGGATCTGCGCGCGCCGGGCGCGTCCCTTCGCGTACTCCCCGCGGGTCACCATGACCAATACCTACCAGTTGATTGGTTTTCGGGCGTAGTCTCCGGCCATGACCGACACCGACGTCCCGCTCTCCCCGGCCGACCTGCTCGCCCGGCTGACCCTCGAGGAGAAGGCCTCGCTGCTCGACGGCTCCGACTTCTGGCACACCCAGCCCGTCGAACGCCTCGGCGTCCCGGCCCTGATGGTCACCGACGGGCCGCACGGCCTGCGCAAGCAGAGCGGCGAGGGCGACCACCTCGGCCTGAACGCCAGCGTCCCCGCGACCTGCTTCCCGCCGGCCGCCGGCCTGGCCTCCTCGTGGGACGTCGAACTGCTGCAGCGCGTGGGTGAGGCCCTCGGTCGCGAGACCCGCGCCGAGAAGGTGTCGGTCCTGCTCGGCCCGGGCGTGAACATGAAGCGCTCGCCGCTGTGCGGGCGGAACTTCGAGTACTTCTCCGAGGACCCGGTGCTGGCCGGCGACCTGGCCGCCGCCCTGGTCGCGGGCGTGCAGAGCCAGGGCGTGGGGACGTCGCTGAAGCACTTCGCGGCCAACAACCAGGAGACGCAGCGGATGACGATCTCCGTCGACGTCGACGAGCGCACGCTGCGCGAGATCTACCTGACCGCCTTCGAGCGCGTGGTGACGAAGGCCCAGCCGTGGACGGTCATGTGCTCCTACAACCGCATCAACGGCGTGTACGCCTCCGAGGACCCGTGGCTGCTGACCCGGGTCCTGCGCGAGGAGTGGGGTTTCGACGGTCTTGTCGTGTCCGACTGGGGCGCGGTGAACGTCCGCGAGGACGGCGTGCGTGCGGGCCTGGACCTGGAGATGCCGTCGTCCTCCGGCGCGGGCACCCAGCGCATCCTCGACGCCGTGGAGGCCGGCACGCTGAGCATCGAGACGCTCGATGCGGCCGTGCTCAACGTCCTGAACCTCGTCGAGAAGTCCAGAGCCGCCCTGGCCGACCCGGGCACGTTCGACGTCGACGCCCACCACGCCCTGGCCCGCGAGGCCGCCACCCGGAGCGCGGTCCTGCTGAAGAACGAGCAGGACGTGCTGCCGCTCGCGCCGACGGGCGGAACCGTCGCCGTCGTCGGCGAGTTCGCCCGCACCCCGCGCTACCAGGGCGCCGGCTCCTCGCAGGTGAACCCGACCCGGCTCGACGACGCGCTCAGCGCGCTGCGGGCCCAGTTCCACGGAGCCCGCGAGGTCGTCTTCGCCGCCGGGTACGAGCCGGAGAACGAGGACGCGAACGCCGAACTCGTCGCCGAGGCCGTCGCGACCTCGGCCGCGGCCGAGGTCGTCGTGCTGTTCCTCGGCCTGCCCGCCTCCTACGAGTCCGAGGGCTACGACCGCGAGCACACCAACCTGCCGCCGGTGCAGCTGGACCTGCTGGACCGGGTCGTCGCCGCCAACCCGAACGTCGTGGTCGTCCTGGCCAACGGTTCGGTGGTCAACCTCGAACCGTGGCAGCACTCGGTGAAGGCGATCCTGGAGGGCTGGCTGGGCGGGCAGGCCGGTGGCGGCGCGATCGCCGACCTGCTGTCCGGGGTGGCCAACCCGTCCGGCAGGCTCGCCGAGACGATCCCGGTGAACTACCGCGACAACCCGACCGTCGGGAACTTCCCCGGCGAGCAGGGGCACGTCCGCTACGGCGAGGGCCTGCTCATCGGGTACCGCTGGTACGACACACGGTCGCTGCCGGTGGCCGCCGCGTTCGGTCACGGCCTGTCCTACACGACGTTCGCGTACTCCGGCCTGCGGCTGGCGGCCGGTGAGGACGGCCTCGACGTCCACGTGACGATCACCAACTCCGGGGACGTCGCCGGCAGCGAGGTCGTCCAGGTCTACGTCTCCGACACCGAGGCGAGCGTCGCGCGCCCGGAGCAGGAGCTGAAGGGCTTCTCCCGCGTCACCCTGGAACCCGGTGAGAGCCGCGAGGTCGTCGTGACCCTCGACGAGCGCGCGTTCTCGTTCTGGCACAGCACCGCCCGCCGCTGGGTCGTCGAGGGCGGCGAGTTCGGCATCCGCGTCGGCGCCTCCTCGCGCGACATCCGCCTGGCCACCACGGTCGAGCTCCCCGGCGACGGCGTCGTCACGCCGCTGGCGCTGGACTCCGAGGCCGGGGAGTGGCTGGCGCACCCGGTGGCCGGTGACCGGGTCCGCGGCGCGCTCGCGGGCACGCCGTGGGAGGAGATGCTGTTCGACCCGCACAACGGGCAGATGATGCGGGCCATCCCGCTGGTGCGGCTCACGCGCTTCCCCGGGTTCCCGATCGCGGAGACCGAACTGCCGGGGCTGCTGGCCGACGCCTCCTGAGCGGACCGACCACCGGCGGGGGCGGGAGGCTCAGAGGTCGAGGACCGTCACCACGTGGGGGCGGCCCTCGGCCTCGGCGCGCCAGCCCTCGACCATCCCGAGCTTGCGGGTCACGGCGAGGCTGGCGGCGTTGCGCGGGTCGACGACCGAGATGAGCCGGGGCAGGCCCAGCTCCCGCGCGTGCCCGACCCAGGCGCCGGCGGCCTCGGTCGCGTACCCCCGCCCCCACGCCCACCGGGCCAGCCGCCAGCCGATCTCGACGTCCTCGGGGTACCAGCGCATCCGGTGCAGGCCCACGAACCCGGCGAACCGGCCGTCGGTGCGCTGCTCGACCGCGCTCAGCCCGAAGCCCAGCCGGTCGAAGCAGCCGTCGGCGTAGTCGGCCAGCCGGTCAGACGCCTCCCGGTCCAGGGCGGCCGGGAAGTACCGCATGACCTCGGGGTCGGCGTTCAGCGCCGCGAACGGCTCCCGGTCCGCGGCCGTCCACCGCCGCAGCGTGAGCCGGGCGGTGGACGGGACGGGGAGCACCATCAGGCGGTGACGATGTTGACCAGCTTCGGCGCGCGGACGACGACGGTCCGCACGGACTGCCCCTCGATCGCGGCCCGCACCTTCTCCGAGGCCAGCGCCAGTTCCTGCAGCGCCTCCTGGGTGATGTCCGGGGACACCTCCAGGCGGTCACGGACCTTGCCCTTGACCTGCACGACGCACGTCACGGTGTCCTGGACCAGCAGCGACTCGTCGACCGCCGGCCAGCCGGCGCGCGCCACGGCCGGCTCGTGCCCCAGCAGCGACCACATGTCCTCGGCCACGTAGGGCGCGAACAGCGACAGCACGACCGCGACGGCCTCGGTGGCCTCGCGCACCGCGGGGTCGGCCGCGCCGGGACCGGAGTCGATGGCCTTGCGGGTCGCGTTGACCAGTTCCATGAGGCGGGCGACGGCGACGTTGAACCGGTACGCCTCGACGTGCCCGGCGACCTCGTGCAGCGTCCGGTGCGTGACCTGGCGCAGGGCGAGGTCGCCGGTCGTGACGTCCGCCCCGGCCGGGGACGCCACGTCGCGGGCCAGCCGCCAGGCGCGGCCCAGGAACTTCGCCGAACCCGACGGGGACACGTCGGCCCAGTCGATGTCGTCCTCGGGCGGGCCCGCGAAGGCCATGGTCAGCCGGACGGCGTCGACGCCGTGCTCCTCCAGCTGGTCGGACAGCCGGACGATGTTGCCCTTCGACTTGCTCATCGCCGAGCCCTCCATCTGCACCATGCCCTGGTTCAGCAGGCGGGTGAAGGGTTCGTCGAAGGGCAGGTAGCCCATGTCGTGCAGCACCTTGGTGATGAACCGCGAGTACAGCAGGTGCAGGATCGCGTGGGTCACGCCGCCGACGTACTGGTCGATCGGCCCCCACTGCGCGATCAGGTCGCGGTCGAACGCCTGGGTGTCGTCGTTCGGGGACACGAAGCGCAGGTAGTACCAGGACGAGTCGACGAACGTGTCCATCGTGTCCGGGTCCCGGCGCGCGGGGGTGCCGTCGACCGGGCTGGGCACGTTGACCCAGTCCTGCGCCGCCCCCAGCGGCGAGGTGCCCTTGGGCGTCAGGTTCAGCCCCTCCGACGGCGGCAGCACGACGGGCAGCTGGTCCTCGGGGACGGGGACCTCACCGGTCTGCGTGTGCACGATCGGGATCGGCGTGCCCCAGTAGCGCTGGCGGGAGATCAGCCAGTCGCGCAGCCGGTAGTTCTTCGCCGGCCGGCCCTTGCCCTCGGCCTCCAGCAGCTCGATCGCCTTGGCGATGCCGGCCTTCTTGTCCAGCCCGTCCAGCGGGCCGGAGTTCACCAGCACGCCGTCACCCGCGGTCGCCTCGCCCGACTCCACCGGGTCCGGCAGCGCGTCGCCGTCGGCGTCACGCACGTCGACGACGACCCGCACCGGCAGGCCGAAGGCGCGCGCGAAGTCCAGGTCGCGCTGGTCGTGCGCGGGCACCGCCATGATCGCGCCGGTGCCGTAGTCGGCCAGCACGTAGTCCGCGGCCCAGATGGGCAGCCGCTCGCCGTTGACGGGGTTGAGGGCGAACCGGCCCAGGTCGACGCCGGTCTTCGCCCGCTCCGAGGACAGCCGGTCGATCTCGGAGGTCTCCTGCACCTGCGTGCGGTACGCCTCGAACGCCTCGCGCACCTCCGGGGAGGCACCGGAGGCCAGTTCCTCGGCCAGGTCGGAGTCGGCGGCAACGACCATGAAGGTCGCCCCGTGCAGGGTGTCCGGGCGGGTCGTGTAGACCGTCACCGGTTCGTCGCGGCCCTCGATCGCGAACTCGACCTCAGCGCCGGTCGAGCGCCCGATCCAGTTGCGCTGCATGGAGATGACCTTGGCGGGCCACTTGCCCTCCAGGCCGTCCAGGTCGTCCAGCAGGCGGTCGGCGTACTCGGTGATGCGGAAGTACCACTGCGTCAGCTTCTTCTTGACGACCTTGGCGCCGGAACGTTCCGACGTGCCGTCGGGCAGCACCTGCTCGTTGGCCAGCACCGTCTGGTCGACCGGGTCCCAGTTGACCAGGGAGTCCTTGCGGTAGGCCAGGCCCTTCTCGTACAGCTTCAGGAACAGCCACTGGTTCCACTTGTAGTACTCGGGGTCGGACGTGTGCAGCACGCGGTCCCAGTCGAACGAGCACGCGTAGCGGCGCATCGAGGCGCGCTGCTGGGCGATGTTGTCGTAGGTCCACTGCCGCGGGTCCAGCCCGCGCTTGATGGCGGCGTTCTCGGCCGGCAGCCCGAACGCGTCCCAGCCGATGGGGTGCATGACGTCGAAACCGCGCTGCAGCCAGTACCGGGCGATCACGTCGCCCAGGGCGTAGGCCTCGGCGTGCCCCATGTGCAGGTCCCCGGAGGGGTACGGGAACATGTCCAGCACGTACTTCTTGGGGCGCTCGTCCCCGGCCTGGCCGCTGCGGAACGGCTTGAGCTCGTCCCAGACCGGCAGCCACTTGTCCTGCAGGGCGAACGCGTCGTACCGCTGCTCGTCCTGCTCCTCGACCCGATCGGTCGTCACGTCAGTCATCCCGTCCTCCCGGTGCGCTCGTGCGTCCCGCACCTGCGAACTCGCCTGGACAGCCGAAGACCCCTCCCGCGGGAGGGGTCGCGGTGCGAGCACCTGCGAGGCCGCAGCAGCTCAGCACCGGCTGGGAAGTCGGCGGGAAGACACGAGGGAGAGACTACTCGCTCACGTCGGAGGCCGAACCGGTCGGGCGCTCGGGGCGGGTGGCGCGGTCCTGGCGACGGCGCCCCCAGCCGTGCTGGGGCACGCTGCGGCGCAGCGCGCGGCGCTGGGACAGGGCCTGCCCGGCCCGCACCAGGAGGTCGCCGACCCCGCCCTCGTCCCACGGCGCCAGGACGGCCGCACCGGCCTCCACGCCCAGCCGCGCGGGCTGGTCGCCGCCCCCGGCCAGCCGGCCCTGGGCCAGCCAGACCCGGACGCGGCGCTCGAGCTCCTGGGCGTGCAGGCCGGCCCCGGGGCCGAGCACGATGAAGCGCCCCTCGCCCTCGTGGGCGACGACGTCGGAGGTGCGGGTGGCCCCGCGCAGCGCCGCGGCGGCCGCCGCCCAGTCGGCCTCGCGCCGGGCACGGACCTCCTCGGCGCTCGCGGGCGCCCCCCCGAGCTGCACGCCCGGGCTCACCTCGACGAGGCAGGCGTGGACGGCGCCACCGGCCCGGCGCGCCGACTCCAGGACCTGCTCGCCCACCAGCGCCAGCCCGCGGCGGTTGAGCAGCCCCGTGACGGCGTCGTGGACGCTCTCGTCGCGCGCGGTCTCCAGCGCGCTCAGGAGGGCCTGCGCGGACCGCTCGGCCTCGCGGTGGGCCCGCACGGCCACGACCAGCGCCACCGCCAGCACGGCGGCCACCACCGAGACCGCCACGAGGGCCACGACGAGCGCGACCGTCGTGGAGGCGAGCGCGGCGGCGACGACGGTCGCGGCCGCGCCCGCGGCCGGCAGGAGCAGCAGGGCGGCCCCGCGGCCCTCGACGGCGCTGGTGGTCCGGCGGGGCGGCACCGCCGGCCCGACGGGTCCGGGGGCACCGGCCGCGCCCTGCCCGTCGGCGGGGTGGGGCACCGGCGGGAGGCGGTGGGCGGGTGACGGGCGCATGACCCGATCCTCCCGCGCCCGGTCCCCCGCCGGGCCCGGCTCACCCCTGCCCGCGCGAGAACTCACCCGCTCGGCGCACCTGGTCGGCACTCGGACGGACGCCGGTGTAGAGCACGAACTGCTCGGCGGCCTGCACGGCCGCGACCTCGGTGCCGGTGACGGTCGGCAGGCCCAGCTCGCGGGCCAGCCGGACCAGCGGGGTGACCTCGGGGACGGCGACGACCTCGAACACGGCGCCGGCGGCCTCGACGACCTCGCGCGGGACGGGCAGGTCGTCGGCGGCCGGTCCGCCGGCCATCCCCACCGGGGTCGCGTTGAGCAGCAGCCGCGGGCGCTCGACGCCGATCCGCGGCTGCCAGCGGGCGCCGTAGCGCGCGGCCAGCGGCGCGCCGGTGCCCTCGTTGCGGGCGACCACGAGCAGGTCCTCGAAGCCGTTGTCGCGCAGGGCGGCGAGCGCGGCCTTGGCCATCCCGCCGCTGCCGAGGACGGCGGCGGTGCCCTGCGGGGTGACGCCGTGCTCGGCGAGGAGCCCGGCGACGGCGAGGTAGTCGGTGTTGTGGGCGACGAGGCGCCCGCCGGTGTTGACGATCGTGTTGACGGAGTCGATGGCCGCCGCGGAGGGGTCGAGCTCGTCGACGAGCGGGATGACGGCCTCCTTGAAGGGCATCGAGATCCCGGCGCCGCGGACGCCGAGGGCGCGCACGCCGCCGATGGCGGCGGGCAGGTCGTCGGTGGTGAACGCCTTGTAGACGAAGTCGAGGCCGAGCTCGGCGTAGAGGAAGTTGTGGAAGCGGGTGCCGAGGTTGCTCGGACGGCCCGACAGGGACAGGCACAGCTGGGTGTCTTTGGACAGCACGACCCCATCTTGGAACACACCCGGCTTGTTGATGGTTCAATGACTACGTGAAGCGCATCGGGTTCCTGTCCTTCGGGCACTACCAGCCGGTCCCGGGCTCGGCCGCCCGGACCGCGCGCGAGGCCCTCGTCCAGACCGTCGAGCTCGCCGTCGCGGCCGAGGAGCTCGGCTTCGACGGCGCCTACGTGCGGGTGCACCACTTCGCCCGCCAGCAGGCCGCGCCCTACCCGGTCCTGGCCGCGATGGCGGCCCGCACGAGCCGCATCGAGCTGGGCACCGGCGTCATCGACATGCGGTACGAGAACCCCCTGTACGCCGCCGAGGAGGCCGCGCAGGTCGACCTGCTCTCCGGCGGCCGCCTGCAGCTGGGCGTGAGCCGGGGCTCACCCGAGCCCGCGCTGCACGGCCCCGCGACGTTCGGGTACGTCCCCGCCGAGGGCGAGACCGAGGCCGACATGGCCCGCCGCCACACCGACGTCTTCCGGCGCGCGATCGCCGGCGCGGGCGTCGCGGAGTCGAACCCGCGGATGACCGGCCGCAGCGTGCAGCTGCCCGTCCTGCCCCAGTCCCCCGGCCTGGCCGACCGGGTCTGGTGGGGCTCGGGCACCCGCGAGACGGCGCGCTGGACCGCCCAGCAGGGCATGAACCTCATGAGCTCGACCCTGCTGACCGAGGACACCGGCGTGCCCTTCGACGAGCTGCAGGCCGAGCAGATCGCCCTGTTCCGGCAGGTGTGGGCGGAGTCGGGCTGGCAGCGTGAACCGCGGGTCTCGGTCTCCCGCAGCGTGATGCCCATCGTGAACGACCTGGACGAGGCGTACTTCGGCCGGGACCGGGGCTCCACCGACCAGGTCGGTTCCCTCGGCGAACCCGGCCTGGCGCGCTTCGGCCGGACGTACGCCGGTGACCCCGACCGGGTCGCCGAGGACCTCGCGAAGGACGCCGCCGTGCGGGAGGCCGACACCCTGCTCGTGACGATCCCCAACGCGCTCGGGGTGGACTACAACACCCACCTCATGAGCTCGATCGTCGAGCACGTCGCCCCGGCCCTGGGGTGGCGGCCGGCCACCTGACCCCGGCGCCCCGCTCCGGGGCCGGCCCCGGGCCGGCCCCGCACGCGGCTCACCGCGCTCGACGCGACCCGGCGGCCCGTGCCCGGGAACGACGAAGGGCCCGGACTCCCGTCCGGGCCCTTCAAGGGTGGAGCTGAGGGGATTCGAACCCCTGACCCCCTCCATGCCATGGAGGTGCGCTACCAGCTGCGCCACAGCCCCTTGCCTTCTTCGTCACCCGGCGTTTCCCCCGGCGACGAAGAGAACATTACCCCATCCGGGAGGTGGTCGTGACCACCCTCAGCCCTCGGCGCCCACCGCGGCCCCGGCGGGGCCCGCGTTGTACTCCTCCAGCACCCACCCCGACCCCCGGGCGGCCAGCACCGCCCAGTGGCCGTTGCGGAAGCCGGCGAGCGCCCCCGCGGCCTGGACGGGCAGGCCCACGAGCCGCACCAGCCCGGCCTTCAGCGCCGCGCCGTGGCCGACGACGAGCAGCGTGCCCTCGGCCGGGCCCGCGTGCCGCGCGACGGCGGCGGCCACCCGCTCGCCGAGCTCGGCGCGGGTCTCCCCCGTCTCCCCGGGCCGCACGTCGTCACCGCGGCGCCAGGCGGCGTGCTCGTCGGGCCACCGTCGGGCGATCTCGGCGCCCAGCAGCCCCTGCCACCGCCCGGCGAACACCTCGCGCAGGGCCGGGTCGGTCCGCACGTCCTGACCGGTCAGCGCCGTGAACGCGCGGGCCGTGTCCACGGCCCGCGACAGGTCCGAGGCGACCACCGCACCCACCCCGAGGTCCACGAGGTGCGCGGCGGCCGCCCCGGCCTGCGCGCGGCCGACGTCGTCGAGCGGGACGTCGAGCTGGCCCTGCATCCGCTCCTGCGCGTTGAACGTCGTCCGGCCGTGCCGCCACAGGACGACGCGCCGGGCGCTCACGCCTGCTGGTCGCTCACAGCGTGCTCGGGCAGCTCGATGAGCGGGCAGTCCTTCCACAACCGCTCGAGCGCGTAGTACTCGCGCTCCTCGGTGTGCTGGACGTGCACGACGACGTCGACGAAGTCGAGCAGGACCCAGCGGCCCTCGCGCTCGCCCTCGCGGCGCACGGGCTTGGCGCCCCGCGGCAGCAGGGCCTCCTCGACGGCCTCGGCGATCGCGCGCACCTGGCGCTCGTTGGGGGCCGAGGCCAGCAGGAAGGCGTCGGTGATGAACAGCTGGTCGGAGACGTCCAGCGCGATCACGTCGGTCGCGAGCTTGTCGGAGGCCGCCGCCGCGGCAGCGGACACCAGCTCGAGAGAACGGTCGGAAGCGGGCACGAGACTCCTAGCGGGGGTGTTCGGGACGGGTTCAGCCCGTCGATTCTCCCACGGCGGCCGGGACGGCCTCGTCCACGCGCGCGTAGAGCCGGTGCTTGGAGATGTGCTGGACGACGCCGTCCGGCACCAGGTACCAGACCGGCAGCCCCTCGGCGACGCGGTCCCGGCAGTCCGTCGAGGAGATCGACAGCGCCGGCACCTCCATGAGGCTGACGCCGTCCAGCGGCAGGCCGTCGTCGGTCAGGGCGTGCCCGGGCCGGCTGACGCCCACGAAGTGGGCCAGCGACCACAGCTCGGCGACGTCCTTCCACTGCAGGATCTGCGCCAGCGCGTCGGCCCCGGTGATGAAGAACAGGTCCGCCTCGGGCCGCAGCTCGCGCAGCTCCCGCAGGGTGTCGATCGTGTAGGTGAACCCCCCGCGGTCGATGTCCACCCGGGACACCGTGAACCGCGGGTTCGACGCCGTCGCGATGACGGTCATGAGGTACCGGTGCTCGGCCGGGGCGATGTCCCCGCGGGACTTCTGCCACGGGCGGCCGGTGGGGACGAACACCACCTCGTCCAGCTCGAAGCGGGCGGCGACCTCGCTGGCCGCCACCAGGTGCCCGTGGTGGATCGGGTCGAACGTGCCGCCCATCACGCCCAGGCGCGGGCGGCGGCCGTCCGGCCGCGAGGTCAGTGACGGGTCCCGACGCTGCGGAAGGCCATGGTGCAGATGAGCATCATCGCCAGGACGCAGAGCGCGACGATCCCGTACACGTACGGCGAGGCCACGCCCGCGCCGTGCGTCTCCTCGGTCTGCTGAGCGGCCTCGGCGACCAGCGCGTGCAGCATGGTGGGTCCTCCTGCGGGGTGACGACGGGTCAGACGTGCAGGCCAGTCTCGCACGCCCCGCCCCGCGACCGTGCGGCAGGATCGACGCGTGCCCCCGCCCGAGCCCGCCCTCTCGGTGGTCGTCCCCGCCTACGACGAGGCCGAGGTCCTGCCCGAGTTCGCCCGCCGCCTGCGGCCGGTGCTGGACGGCCTGGAGGCCGCCGGGCTGGGCGGGTACGAGGTCCTCGTCGTCGACGACGGCAGCTCCGACGCCACCCCGGTCGTGCTCACCCGGCTGCGGCGGCAGTGGCCGCAGCTGCGGGTGGTGCGGCTGCGCGCGAACTCCGGGCACCAGGCCGCGCTGTCGGCCGGGCTGGCCCGGGCCCGGGCCCGGGACGCGGTCGTGACCATGGACGCCGACCTGCAGGACCCCCCGGAGGTCCTGCCCGCCCTGCTCGCCGCCGGGCGGGACCACGACGTCGTGTACGCCGTGCGCGAGGACCGCTCGGTCGACTCCCGGCTCAAGCGCGTCACGGCCGCCGGCTTCTACCGGCTGGTCCGCCGCCTCGGCGGCCGCGCCCCGGAGCAGGCCGGGGACTTCCGGTACACCAGCCGCGTCGTGGTCGACACCGTGCTGCAGCTGCCCGAGGCCCACCGGGTGCTGCGGCTGGTCATCCCCGACCTCGGGTTCGACTCCGCGACCGTCGGCTACGCCCGGCAGGCGCGCGGCGCGGGCCGCACGAAGTACCCGCTGACGCGGATGGTGCGGCTGTCGCTGGACGCCATCACCGGCTCCTCCACCGCCCCGCTGCGGCTGGCCTCGTTCTTCGGCCTCGGCGGGGCCGTCCTGACCTCGCTGCTGCTGCTGTACGCGCTCGTCTCGTTCGCCGTCGGCCGGACCGTGCCGGGCTGGACCTCGACGCTGGCCGTCGTGGCCGGGGTCGGGACGCTGCAGCTGCTGTGCCTGGGCGTCCTCGGGGAGTACGTCGGCCGGCTCTACGTGCAGGCGCAGAACCGGCCGACGTACCTGGTCGCCAGCGACTCCCTGGACCCCCCGGGCGGTCAGACCCGCACGTGACCGTCGCCGAGGACCTGCCAGGTCGTCGTCGTCAGCTCCGCCAGGCCCATCGGCCCGCGCGCGTGCAGCTTCTGCGTCGAGATGCCGACCTCGGCGCCCAGGCCGAACTCCCCCCCGTCGGTGAAGCGCGTCGAGGCGTTGACCGCCACGACGGCGGAGTCGACCGCCGCGCAGAAGTAGTCGGTGACCCGCACGTCGGTCGCCAGGACGGCCTCGGTGTGCGCCGAGGACCACCGGGAGATGTGCTCCACCGCGTCCTGGACCGAGTCCACGACGCCGACCGCGATCTCCAGGCCGTGGAACTCCGCGGCCCAGTCCGCGTCCGTGACGGGCTCGGCGGGCACGTCCGCCGCCCGCGCCGCCCGCAGCGACCGCTCGTCGGCGTGCAGGGCGACACCGGCCCCGTGCAGCGCCCCCAGCAGGGTCGGCAGGAAGTCGGCGGCCAGCGCGGAGTGCACCAGCACCGTCTCGGCCGCGTTGCAGACGCTCGGCCGCGACGTCTTGGCGTTCAGGACGACCTCGACCGCCTGCGCGAGGTCGGCGGAGGCGTCGACGTACACGTGGCAGTTCCCGACCCCGGTCTCGATGACGGGGACGGTGGCCTCGCGCACCACGCGCTGGATGAGGTCCGCACCTCCGCGCGGCACCAGCAGGTCGACCAGGCCGCGGGCGCGCAGCAGGACGCCCACGCCGTCGCGGCCGTGCTCGTCGATGCTGGTGACCGCGTCGGCCGGCAGGCCCGCGGACTCCAGCGCCCCGCGCAGCACCTCCACGAGGACCGTGTTGCTGCTGCGCGCCGCCGACCCGCCGCGCAGCACGACCGCGTTCCCGCTCTTGAGCGCCAGGACGGCCACGTCGACGGTCACGTTCGGCCGGGCCTCGTAGACGACGCCGAGCACGCCCATGGGCACCCGCAGCTGGCGCAGCCGCAGCCCGTTGGGCAGCGTCGAGCCGCGCACGACCTCCCCCACGGGGTCGGGCAGCGCGGCGACCTCGCGGACGGCGCCGGCGATGGCGGCGACCCGGGCCGGGTCCAGGGCCAGGCGGTCCAGCAGGTGCTCGCTCGTCCCCTCCGCCCGGCCGCGCGCGAGGTCCTCGGCGTTCGCGGCGACGATCCGGTCGGTCGCGGCCTCCAGGGCGTCGGCGACGGCGTGCAGCGCGGCGTCCTTGGCGGCCCGGGTCGCGACCCGCAGCGGTCGCGAGGCCACCTTCGCGCGGCGGCAGGTGGCCAGGACGGCGTCGGCGAGGGTCTCGGTGCTCGCGGCGGTGGTCATGGGGCCAGCCTACGCCCGGCCCCCGGATCGTTGAACGATCGTTCGGGGGCGCCGCAGCGCCTCACCAGGGCGCGATGTCCCCGATGAGGTCCAGCGTCCGCGCCCGGCGCGCACCGGGACGGCGGTGCGCCGCACCGGCCTGCGCCTGCGCGCGGTGCTCCACCGTGTCGCGGTCGACGACCTCGACGCCCACGACCGACCAGTCCGGCAACCGGGCGCTGCCGCGGTGCTCGGGCCACAACCGCAGGGCCATCGCGGCCGCGTCGTCGACGTCGCGCGCCTCGTCCCAGTACCGCAGCTCGGCCCGGGTCGCGCTGTAGCGGACGCTGGACAGGAACGGCCGCTCGGCCAGCAGCCGGTCGAGCCCGGCCCGCACCTCGGTCACCTCGCACGCCTGCCCGGCGACCGTCAGGGTCACCGACCACAGCGACGACGAGTCACCACTCACGCCGGCCCCTCCGCTCGTGGACGCACCGCCGGTGCCTCACCGGCCGAGGAGGACCAGGTGGTCGCGGTGGACGACCTCCCGCTCGTACGCCGGACCCCACTGCCGGGCCAGCTCCCGGGTCGACCGGCCGAGCATCTCCGGCAGCTCCTCCGAGGAGTAGTTCACCAGCCCGCGCGCCCACGCGTGGCCGTTTCCGTCGACCAGGTCGACCGGGTCCCCGGCGCGGAAGCGGCCCGCCAGCCCCACGACCCCGGCCGGCAGCAGCGAGGACCGGTTCGTGCGGACGGCGCGCACCGCCCCCTCGTCCAGCACCAGCCGGCCGGCCGGGGCCGCCGCGTGCGCCAGCCACAGCTGGCGGGTGCTGCGCCGGGCCCGCCGTGAGGCCGGGACGGAGAACCACGTCCCCACGTCCCGCCCCTCCAGGGCCTCGGCCGCCCGCGCCGCCGAGGTCACCAGCGTCGGCACCCCGGCCGCCACCGCGATGCCGGCGGCCTCGATCTTCGTCGTCATCCCGCCGGTGCCCACGGCCGAACCCGCCGAG
This sequence comes from Kineococcus rugosus, assembly GCF_050871975.1. Classification (NCBI taxonomy): domain Bacteria; kingdom Bacillati; phylum Actinomycetota; class Actinomycetes; order Kineosporiales; family Kineosporiaceae; genus Kineococcus; species Kineococcus rugosus. The sequence goes on from NZ_JBJLSJ010000003.1 coordinate 113,795, forward strand.
CCGACGCTCACCCCCGCCAGGTCCTCCGGGCCGCGCACCGACGCGATCCGCCGCGCGCCCGGCGTCGAGGGGGGCGCGGTGTGCAGCGCGTCGACGTCGGACAGCAGCACGAGCGCGTCGGCCCGCACCAGGTGCGCCACCAGCGCCGCCAGCCGGTCGTTGTCCCCGAAGCGGATCTCGTGGGTCGCCACGGTGTCGTTCTCGTTGACGACCGGCACGACGCCCAGGCTCAGCAGCCGCTCCAGCGTGCGCTGGGCGTTGCCGTAGTGGGTGCGCCGCACGACGTCCTCGGCCGTCAGCAGCACCTGCCCCACCGTCAGGCCCGCGTGCGCGAACGCGCGCGCGTACTCGGCCAGCAGCAGCCCCTGCCCCACGCTGGCGGCGGCCTGCTGGCTGGCCAGGTCCCGGGGCCGCTTGGGCAGGCCCAGCGGCGCCAGACCGGCCGCGATGGCCCCGGAGGAGACCAGGACGACGTCCGCACCGCCGGTGCGGCGGCGGGCCAGGACGTCCACCAGCGCGTCCAGGCGCGCGGCGTCCAGCCCGCCGGCCGCGGTGGTCAGCGACGACGACCCGACCTTGACGACGACGCGGCGCGCCCGCGCGAGGTCCTCGCGCCGCGCGACGGGGGACGTGCCGGTCATTCGCTCTCGTCGTCCGCGGTCCAGTGCCCGGCCAGGCGCTCGGCCTCCAGCTCCCCGCGCGCGGCGGCCTTGGCCGCCCGGCGCTCGCGCTCCTGCCGGCGCTTGACCTCGCGGGTGGGCCGGGAGTGGTCCTCCAGGCGCAGGTCCGAGCCGCGCTGGCCCAGGACCTCGGCGCCGGCGACCATCGTCGGCTCCCAGTCGAAGACGACGGCGTTCGCGTCGTCGCCGATGACGACCTCCGCGCCGGGGGTGGCCCCGGCCTTGAAGAGCTCGTCCTCCACGCCCAGCCGGGCGAGCCGGTCGGCGAGGTAGCCGACGGCCTCGTCGTTGGTGAAGTCGGTCTGCCGCACCCAGCGGCGGGGCTTCTCGCCGCGCACGCGGAACCGCACCTGGTCGTCGCCGTACTCCTCGCGCGTGACGCGGAAGCCGGACTCGTCGACGGCGGGCGGGTTCAGGACGATGCGCTGCGGCACCGCGGCCGGTTCGGCCGCGCGGGAGGCGGCGACGAGCTCGGCCATCGCGAACGACAGCTCCCGCAGGCCGGTGCGCGCGACGGCGGAGACGACGAACACGGGGTCGCCGCGCTTCTCGAGGTCCTCGCGGACGATGTCGGCCATGTCCCGCGCGTCGGGCACGTCGGCCTTGTTGATGACGATGATGCGCGGGCGGTCCTGCAGCGGGACGGTCCCGTCGTCGACGGTGTAGGCCGCGAGCTCCTTCTCGATGGCCTCCAGGTCGGAGACCGGGTCGCGGTCGGACTCCAGGTTCGCGCCGTCCAGGACGTGCACCAGGGCGACGCAGCGCTCGACGTGGCGCAGGAAGTCCAGCCCCAGCCCGCGGCCCTCGCTGGCGCCGGGGATGAGCCCGGGCACGTCGGCGACGGTGAACCGCGTCGAGCCGGCCTCCACGACCCCGAGGTTCGGCACCAGGGTGGTGAAGGGGTAGTCGGCGATCTTGGGCCGGGCCGCGGACAGCGCCGCGACCAGGCTGGACTTGCCGGCGCTGGGGAAGCCCACCAGCGCGATGTCGGCGAGGGTCTTCAGCTCGAGGGTGACGTCGACGACCTCACCGGGCTCGCCGAGGAGGGCGAACCCGGGGGCCTTGCGCTTGGTGGTGGCCAGCGCCGCGTTCCCGAGGCCGCCGCGGCCGCCGGGGGCGACCACGTACCGCGTCCCGGCACCGACCATGTCGGCGAGCAGGTCGCCCTTGGCGGAGCGGACGATCGTGCCGTCGGGCACGCCGATGACCAGGTCCTCGCCCTCACCGCCGTTGCGGTGGTCACCCATGCCGAAGCGGCCGTCGGGCGCGCTGCGGTGCGGCCGGCGGTGCAGGTCGAGCAGGGTCGTGACCTGGGGGTCGACCTCGAGGACCACGTCGCCGCCGCGGCCGCCGTTGCCGCCGTCGGGCCCGCCGAGCGGCTTGAACTTCTCGCGGTGCACCGAAGCGCAGCCGTTGCCGCCGTCACCTCCGGACGCGTGCAGGACGACACGGTCGACGAAGTGGGTCGACATCTCTCTCAGGACTCCTCGGCGGTGATCGTGCGGTGGAACCCAGCAAGATCACCGATTGCGGGGCAGGTCGAGGGGTGGAACGGACGAGGGGCGGACCGGATCAGATCCGGTCCGCCCCTCGTGTTCACGACTGGTGCGTCGTCACTCGCCTGCGACGATGTTGACGACCTTGCGACCACGACGGGTGCCGAACTCGACGGCGCCCGGGATCAGCGCGAACAGCGTGTCGTCGCCGCCGCGGCCCACACCCGCACCGGGGTGGAAGTGGGTGCCGCGCTGACGGACGAGGATCTCGCCCGCGCTGACGACCTGACCGCCGAAGCGCTTCACACCGAGGCGCTGAGCGGCGGAGTCACGACCGTTGCGCGAGGAGCTCGCGCCCTTCTTGTGTGCCATCTGACGTCACGCCCCGATGCTGGTGATCTTGACGCGGGTGAGCTTCGCGCGGTGACCCTGACGCTTGCGGTACCCGGTCTTGTTCTTGTACTTGAGGATGGTGATCTTGGGGCCCTTGGCCTCCTCGACCACCTCGGCGACGACCTTCACACCCGCGAGCGCCGAAGCGTCGTGGGTGACGGTCTCACCGTCGACGAGGAGGAGGGGCTGCAGCTGCAGCGTCTCCCCGCTGGCCACGGGGACCCGGTCGATGGTCAGCACGTCGCCGACCGCGACCTTCTCCTGCCGGCCGCCGGCGCGGACGATGGCGTACACCACAACGAACCCGTTTCTCTCGTCAACAACTGGAACGCCACCGAGCTGCGGATGCAGCTGGAGGCTCGCGCACGACGGCGCACCAAGGGGTAAGCGTACGGAAGGACGACCCCCGGGGTCAAAACGACGCGCTCACCCCTCCACCGCGGAGGGCTCGGCCGCGCCGGTCCCCCGTTCGGCGGCCTCGCGCTCGCGCCGGCCGGCCGCCGCGACCGCCGCGATGGCCGCCAGCACCGCGGCGTCCTTCCCGGGCTCGGACGGCTCCTGGGCGGGCTCCGCGCCGTTCTCCGGCGTCGCCGGGGCCTCCTCGGCCGCCGCGCGGTCGCGACCGCGCCCGCGCCGGCTGCGGGACTTGCCCGACCCGCCGCCCGACCCGTTCGCCGAGCCGCCGCCCGACCCTCCCGACCCGCCCCCGGAGCCGTTCTGCTGGGCCGGGGACGGCTGCGGCGCCGGGTTGGCGTCCGCGGCCGCGTCGAGCTCCTCGAGCACGGCCGCCAGGCCCTGCCCGGTGCGCTTGCGCGTCATCTGCACCAGGCCCAGGGAGGTGACCTCGGCGACCTGGTGCTTGGTCCGGTCCCGGCCCAGGCACTCCACGAGCCGGCGCAGGACCAGGTCGCGGTTGGACTCCAGGACCATGTCGATGAAGTCGATCACGATGATCCCGCCGATGTCCCGCAGCCGCAGCTGCCGCACGATCTCCTCGGCGGCCTCCAGGTTGTTGCGGGTGACCGTCTCCTCCAGGGTGCCGCCGGCACCGGTGAACTTGCCGGTGTTCACGTCGATGACGTGCATCGCCTCGGTCGGGTCGATGACCAGCGACCCGCCCGAGGGCAGCCACACCTTCCGGCCCAGGGCCTTGGCGAGCTGCTCGTCGACGCGGTGGCTCTCGAAGACGTCCCGGCCGTCGTGCTCGGCGTCCTCCCAGCGCTCCAGCCGGTCGGCGAGGTCGGGGGCGACGTCGGAGACGTACCCGTGGACGGCGTCCCACGCCTGGTCCCCGGAGACCACGACCCGGCTGAAGTCCTCGTTGAAGACGTCGCGCACCACCCGGACGGTGAGGTCCGGCTCGCCGTGCAGCAGCAGGGGGGCGTTCTTGCTCTGCGACTTGGCCTGGATGGACTCCCAGGTCGCCTGCAGCCGCTGGACGTCGGCGCGCAGCTCCTCCTCGGAGACGCCCTCGGCGGCCGTGCGGACGATGACGCCCGCGCCCGCGGGCACGACCTCCTTGAGGACCTTCTTCAGCCGCGCGCGCTCGGTGTCGGGCAGCTTGCGGGAGATGCCCGTCATCGACCCCCGCGGCACGTACACGAGGTAGCGGCCCGGCAGCGAGACCTGGCTGGTCAGCCGGGCGCCCTTGTGCCCCACGGGGTCCTTGGTGACCTGCACGAGCACGGGGTCGCCGGACTTCAGCGCGGCCTCGATGCGCCGCGGCTGCCCCTCGAGCCCGGCGGCGTCCCAGTTGACCTCGCCGGCGTACAGGACGGCGTTGCGCCCCTTGCCCACGTCGACGAACGCGGCCTCCATGCTCGGCAGCACGTTCTGCACGCGGCCGAGGTAGACGTTGCCGACCATCGTCGTCTGGGTCTGCTTGGCGCCGTAGTGCTCGACGAGGATCCCGTCCTCCAGGACGCCGATCTGGGTCGTGTCGGCCCGCTGGCGCACGACCATGACGCGCTCGACCGACTCGCGCCGGGCCAGGAACTCGGCCTCGGTGAGGATGGCGCGCTTGCGGCCGGCCTCCCGGCCCTCCCGGCGGCGCTGCTTCTTCGCCTCCAGGCGGGTGGAGCCGCGCAGCGCGGTGATCTCGTCCTCGCCGGTCCCGCGGGGGCGGCGCGGTTCGCGCACCCGGGTCACGGTGTTCGGCGGATCGTCGGTGGAGGCCTCCTCGACCTCGCCGGACCCGCCGCGGCGGCGGCGGCGGCGACGGCGGCGCGAGGAGCCGGAGGACTCCTCGGCGTCGTCGGCCTCCTCGCCCCCGTCGTCGGTGCCCTCGTCGTCGGCGTCGTCGCGCGGCCCGGCGTCCTCGCCGGAGTCGTCCCGGACCTCGTCGTCGGCGTCGTCGCCGTCCTCGGCGTCCCGGCCCCGGCTGCGCCGGCCCCGTCCGCCGCGGCGGCGACGGCGGCGCGGGCCGCCGTCCTCCTCGCGGGCGTCGTCCTCGGTGGTGTCGTCCTCGCCCTGGTCCTCCGCCTCGAGGTCGGTCGGGTCGACGTCGTCCAGGCCCTCCGGGCCGAACTCCTCGCGCTCGTCCTCGCGCTCGTCCGCGGGCCCGCTCTGGGCGGGCGGCGGGCCGGCCGGGGCCGAGGCGCGGCGACGGCGGGTGGGCGTCTCGGCGGCGGGCGCCTGGAAGAACAGGGCCGTGGCGCGGGCGGCGGCGTCGGAGAAGGACTCCTCGACGGGCTCGGCCGCCGGCGCGCGGCGGCGGCCGCGGCGGGCCAGCCCGGCGGCGCGGACCAGCACCGGGTCGTCCATGAGGTCGGTGGCGTCGGCTGGCGCGGGGTCAGCGGCGGGCTGGACGGTGGGCTCGGCGGCGGGCTCGGTGGTGGGCTCGGCGACGGGCTCGGTGGGCGCCTCGACCGGGGCCTCCTCGACGGGGGCGTCTTCGGCGGCGGCCTGCGCCACCGCGTCCGCCGGCGCGGGCTCGCCCGCTCCCGGCACCTCGGCGGCCGGCTCGGCCACGGGCTCGGCGGCAGACCCGGTCACGGGCTCGACGACCGGCTCGACGACGGGCTCGGCCACCTCGGCGGCGGGCGCGGCGACCTTGCGGGCGCGGCGGCGGCGGGGCGGAGCGACCGGCTCGGCCACCTCGGCCACGGGCTCGGCCACCTCGGCGGCGGGTTCCGGCGCGGCCTGCGGGGCGGGTGCCACCTCCTCGAGGGCCGGGGCCGGCTCGGGCGTGGTCACCGTGCGGGTCGCGCGGCGGGTCCGGCGCCGCGGCGCGACGACCGGCTCGGGCTCCACCGCGACCGGCTCGGCGACCGGCTCGGCGACCGGCTCGGCGACCGGCTCGGCGACCGGCTCGGCGACCGGCTCGGGCTCCACGGCGACCGGCTCGACGGCGGGCTCGGGCTCGGTGGGCGCCGCGACGGGCGCGGGCTCGGCGACCGGCTCGACGCGGGTGGGCGGGCCGGCGGGGCGGCTGGCGGCGCGGCGGCGGCGCGGCCGCGTCGTCGCGCCGGTCGTCGTGCCGTCGTTCTCGGGGGTCTCTTCGGGTGTCGTCGTCACGGGGTGCTCCGCATCGCCCGCAGCGTCCGCTCCACCGGTGAACCCCGCGGACGCTCGGGCGTCCTGGTCGGAATCGCCGGGCGGGTCGTCCCACGCCCGACGGAAGTCCTCGGTGCACCGGAGAGGTCGCGCGACGCGTGCTCCCCCCGGAGCCACCGTCGTCGTCGTCCGGTGAACGGGCCGGGGCGCCTGCGAGGTCCTTCCACCAGACCGCGGCGCTGCCCGGGACCCGCGCGCTGGGCGGCGGTCTCGACGGCGGACCGTGCGCCCGGTGTCGGGGAACGCTCGGCCTCGCCCAGTGTCGCACAGCCCCACCGAGGTGACCCTGCGCACTCGCCGCGGGCGTTCCATCGCCAGCGGCACCCCTCGTCCGCTACATTCGGATCAACACCATCCAGAGTGGCCGAGAGACCTGGCTCGTTGACGCCACAGCAACCACCGCGCGAGCGGCAGGTGCTCCCGCCAGGGGCGATGGAGGACTCGCAGTGGACAGCTGTACCCAGCTCACCCGGCGCTACCACGTCGACCTCGCGCGCACGGCCTCGATGGCCTGTCACCGCGGCGGGTCGATGCGCCCGGGGACGTCGCGCGCGGCCTGACCGGCCCGCGCCACCTCCCCCGAGTCCTCGAGCGAGCGCGCCGCCTCCTGCGCGCACCCCCCGACGGACGTCGCACGTCCGCCTACCCCCGGAGCACACCCATGTCCGCGCCCCGCCGCACCCCCCCGCCCACGAGCACCCAGCGCCTGCTCGCCTCGCGCCGCCGCGTCCTGTCCGGCGCCCTCGGCGTCAGCGCCCTGGCCGCCACCGGTTCCCTCGCCGCCTGCGGGGAGGGTTCCGCCGGAGCGGGCCTGGCCGCCGGGGAGGCGGTCGACCTGCGGGGCAAGACGCTCAAGCTGATGGTCAACCAGCCGCACGTGCTGGCCTTCACCGACCTGCTGGGCAAGAAGTTCGCCGAGGAGTTCGGCGGCGAGCTGCAGGTCACCGCGATCCCCTACGACCAGCTGACGAGCAAGCAGATCCTGGACGTCCAGGGCGGCGACGGCGAGTTCGACGTCTTCGACTACTTCTACTTCGGCCTCGGCGAGCTGGTCGCGGCCGACGCGCTGGTGGACCTGACCGACTGGATCGGCGCGAACACCGACATCGCCACCGACGACTTCCTGCCGTCGATCTACGACCCGTACACGCTGCTCGACGGCAAGCGCTACGGCCTGCCCTTCGACGGCGACACGCACGTCCTCTACTACAACGCCGAGGTCTTCGACCGGTACGGCGTGCAGCCGCCCACGACGTGGGACGAGTACGACGCGGCCGCGGCGAAGATCACGCAGGACTCCGGCGGCAGCGTCTACGGGGCGATCGTCGAGGCCCAGCAGGTGCCGATGATCCTGGGCTGCTCCTTCATCAACCGCCTCGCCGGCTACGGCGGGACGCTGGTGGACGGCGACGGGAAGCCCGCGTTCGCCGGCGAGGAGGGGCTGGCGGCCCTGCAGCACCTCATCGACGTCTCCCCGCACGCGCTGCCGACCCCGCTGCAGACCGGCTTCGACCAGGCCAACTCCGCCTTCCTGGCCGGTCAGGGCGCCATGCTCGACACCTGGACCGACCTCGGCCTGAAGGCCCAGGACCCGGCCAGCTCCAAGATCGTCGACAAGTGGGGCGTCGTGACGCTGCCGGTCGGGGGGGAGAACACGACGCCGCGCACGGCGCTGGACGCCGGTTTCGGCCTGGGTGTCTCCTCGGCGGGCAAGCAGCAGGACGTCGCCGCCGCCTTCGTGAAGTGGGCGACGAACGAGGAGAACAACTTCCTGCTCGCCTCCACGGCCGGCTCGGGCATCGACCCGGCCCGCAAGACGGTGCTGGACTCCGCCGAGTACGCGGCGGCGGCGGGGAAGGCGACCGACGTCATCCGCGAGGGCCTGGACGGCGACCCGCTGGCGTGGCCGTCGCAGCAGGGCTCCCCCAAGGCCCTGCAGGACCTCGTGGACCAGCTCGCGCTGGCGATCCAGGGCGAGACCGAGCCGCAGGCCGCGCTGGACCGGGCCGCGGAGAACTGGGAGAGGGCCCTCGGATGACCCAGCTCCTCGACGACCGGGGGACGCTGCCGCGCCAGCGCGGCCGCGGCGCGGCGCGGCGGGCGGTCCCGGGGCGGCACCGCCCCGGGCACGTCTCGACGTGGCTGGCGGCACCGAGCCTGGCCGGGCTGGCGCTGATGCTCGTCTACCCCACGCTGTTCGTCGTGGCGCTGGCGGTCACCAAGTCCTCCCTGGCCCGGCCGCTGCAGCGCTTCACCGGCACCGACAACCTCGTGGAGGCGTGGGAGTCCCTCGCCTTCGCCGGGTCACTGGTCCGCTCGGTCGTGTTCGCCGTCGTCGCGGCCCTGGCGGCGACGGCCCTGGGCGTGCTCCTGGCGCTGCTGCTGCACGCCCGGGGCACCCGCTTCGGGGTCGTCGGGACGATCCTGCTGCTCCCGCTGGTCACCCCGCCCGTCATGGTCGGGGTGGCGTGGAAGCTCATGCTCGCCCCGGTGGGCGGGGCGTTCGGCGGGTTGTTCTCCGTCCTCGGCTTCCCGGGGGCCAACCCGCTGGGTGACGGCGTGGGGGCCTTCTCCGCGCTGGTCGTCATGCACGTGTGGCAGTGGACGCCGCTGGTGACGCTGCTGGTGTTCGCCGCGCTGCTGGGGGTCCCCGAGGAGCTGCGCGAGGCCGCGGCGCTCGACGGGGCCGGGTCGCTGCGCGCGTTCACGAACGTGGTGTGGCCGGTCATCGCCCCGAACGTGTTCTCGGTGCTGCTGCTCGAGCTCGTCATCGGGTTGAAGGTGTTCGACCTGGTGACGGTCGTGACGCAGGGCGGTCCGGGGGTGTCCACCATCGTCAGCAGCTTCGAGATCTTCCGCACGGGCATGCGCGGCAGCTACGAGATCGGCACGGCGGCGGCCGAGACCCTGGTGTTCGGCCTGGTCGTGGGGGTCCTGACCACGGTCGTGACGCTGCTGCGGGCACGCGCCGTGAGGGCCGACCAGTGAGCGCCGGGGCGCTGCACCGCGCCGGGGTGCGCGTGGTCCTGGCCGCCGTCGCGTTCGTCGCGCTGCTGCCGCTGCTGTTCCTCGTGTCGCTGTCGCTGCGCAGCGTCGACGACATCGCCAACGGCGGCTGGCTGCCGAGCGTGTTCGTGTGGTCGAACTTCGCGAAGGCGTTCGCGACGGTGCCGCTGTCGACGATGCTGGTGAACTCGTGGGTCGTGGCGATCGGCGCGACCGTCCTGACCTCGCTGATCGCGGTGCCCGCCGCGTACGTGACGGCCCGCGCGGGGGCGCGCGGGGAACGGCTGCAGACGGTGCTGCTGGCCAGCTACTGCGCGCCGCCGATCGTCGCGGTGCTGCCGCTGTACTACCTGCTGAAGCAGGCGGACCTGACGAACTCCGCGCTCGGGCTGGTCCTGGTCAACGGGCTCGCGAACGTCCCGGTCGCGGTGTGGCTGCTGGACGGTTTCGTGCGCCGCATCCCGGTCGAGATCGAGGAGGCCGGCTGGGTCGACGGGCTGTCGACGACCGGTGGGCTGCGGCGGATCGTGCTGCCGCTGCTGGCCCCCGGCCTGGTCGCGGCGCTGCTGATCTGCCTGTTCCTGTCGTACAACGAGTTCCTGTTCGCGGTGTCGTTCTCGCAGAGCACCTCCAGCCAGACGCTGCCCGTCGGCCTGTCGCTGTTCCAGGGCGACCGCACCGTGCAGTTCGGCCAGCAGGCCGCCGCCTCGCTCGTCGGGATCGTCCCGATGTACGTGCTCGCGGTGGTGGCCCAGAAGTGGCTCGTCGGCGGCCTGTCCGCCGGGGCCGTCAAGTGACGTCCAGGAAGTTGGAGGGGAATCCCGTGACCGAGGCCCGCAGAGTGCACCTCAACGCGTTCGACATGACCTGCGTGGGGCACCAGTCCCCCGGCCTGTGGCGGCACCCGGACGACCAGTCGCACCGGTTCGACGACATCCGGTACTGGACCGAGCTGGCGAAGCTGCTCGAGCGCGGGAAGTTCGACTCGCTGTTCATCGCCGACGTCCTGGGGATCTACGACGTCTACAAGGGCGGCCCGGAGACGGCGCTGCGGGAGTCCACGCAGGTGCCGGTCGGGGACCCGATGCTGGCCGTCTCGGCCATGGGCGCGGTCACCGAGCACCTCGGGTTCGGGGTCACCGTCTCGCTGACGTACGAGCAGCCGTACTCCTTCGCCCGCAAGATGGCGACGCTGGACCACTACACGAACGGCCGGGTCGGCTGGAACGTCGTGACGTCCTACCTGGAGTCGGCGGCGAAGAACCTGGGGCTGTCGACGCAGATCTCCCACGACGACCGCTACGAGCTCGGCGAGGAGTTCATGGAGGTCGTCTACGAGCTGTGGGAGGGGTCCTGGGAGGACGACGCCGTCGTCCGCGACGCCGAGGCCGGGGTGTTCACCGACCCGGCGAAGGTGCACCCGGTGGCGCACCACGGACGGTTCTTCGACGTCCCGGGCATCGGGCTGACGGCCCCGTCCCCGCAGCGCACGCCGGTCATCTTCCAGGCCGGCGCCTCCCCGCGCGGCATCGCCTTCGCGGCCCGGCACGGCGAGGCGATCTTCAACACGGCCACCCGGCCGGAGGTGATGCGCCCGTGGGTGGACCGGTTGCGCGCCCAGGCGGCCGAAGCCGGCCGCGACCCGCGCAGCGTCAAGGTCTTCACGCTCGTCACGATCGTCACCGCGCCCACCGACGAGGAGGCCCGGGCCAAGTACGAGGACTACGCGCAGTACGTCAGCTACGACGGCGCGCTGAACCTGTACGGCGGGTGGAGCGGGCTGGACCTGTCGAGCTACCCGCCGGACGAGCCGCTGGAGTACGCCGAGACGCAGGCCGTGCGCAGCGCCGTCGAGGCGTTCTCGACGGCCGACCCGGACCGGAAGTGGACCCCGCGCGACATCGCGAACTGGGTCGGCATCGGCGGCATGGGCGCCGTGATCGTCGGGTCGCCGGCCACGGTGGCCGACGAGCTGCAGCGCTGGATGGAGGTCGGGGACGTCGACGGCTTCAACTGCGCGTACGCCATCACCCCCGGCACGTTCGAGGACGTCGTCGAGCTCGTCGTCCCCGAGCTGCAGCGGCGCGGGGTCTACCCGACGGAGTACGAGGGCGAGACCCTGCGCGAGACGATCTACGGCAAGGGGCAGGTCCACGTCCGCGACGACCACCCGGCCGCGCGGCACAAGCGGGTGGCCCGGTGAGCGCGCACGTCATCGCCGACGCCGCGGAGGCCCTCGCCGTCGCGCGGCAGTTCGGCGCGGAGCTGGCCAAGGGCGACGCGGAGCGGGACGCCGAGCGGCGGCTCCCGCACGCCGAGGTCGCGGCGCTGGCGCGGTCGGGGCTGCTGGGCCTGACGGTCCCGCGGGCCTTCGGCGGCGCCGGGCTGGGTGCCCGCGACCTCGGGGACGTGTTCGTGGAGCTCGCCACGGGCGACTCCAGCGTCGGGCAGGTCCCGCAGAACCACTACTTCTTCGTCGACGTCGTCCACCACGTCGGCACGCCGGAGCAGCAGGAGTTCTTCTACGGGGAGGTCCTGGCGGGCCGGCACTTCGCGAACGCGCTGTCCGAGCGCGGTTCGAGGACGGCGTGGGAGTACGACATCCGCTTCGAGCGGCAGCCCGACGGCCGCTACCTCGTGGACGGGGTGAAGCACTACGGGACGGGGACGCCGTTCGCGCCGTGGATCCCGATCTACGCCACCGACCGCAGCGAGGACCCGGCGGGCCGGCTGGTGGCCGCGTGGGTCGAGGCCTCGCACCCGGGCGTCACCGTGGAGGACGACTGGATCGGCATGGGGCAGCGGACCACCGGGTCCGGCACCGTCCGGTTCCGGGAGGTCCTCGTGGACGCCGACCGGGTGATGCCGGCGGGGACGATGTTCGAGCAGGCCGAGACGTTCGGCGCGTTCGGCAACTTCCTGCACGCCGCCATCGACGTCGGGATCGCCCGGGCCGCGCTGCGCGACGGTGCCGAGCTGGTGAGGACCGTCGCCCGGCCGTGGCCGGAGTTCGGCGCGCCCAGCGCGGCGCAGGACCCGCTGGTGATCCAGGAGTTCGGTGACCTGGTGCTGCGCACCCGGGCGGCGCACGCGCTGCTGCGCGAGGCGGGGTCGGCGATCGACGCCGCCCGGGCGGACCTGACCGAGGAGTCGGCCGGTGAGGCGTCGCTGGCCGTGGCCGCGGCCCGCGCCGCCGCCGACACCGCGGCGGTGTCGGTGTCCTCGGACGTGTTCGCCCTGGTGGGGACCCGCGCGGCGGCCAAGCCGCTGAACCTGGACCGGCACTGGCGCAACGCCCGGACCCACACCCTGCACGACCCCCGCCGGTCCAAGCTCCAGCACCTGGGCCGGCACGCCCTGCTCGACGTCTTCCCGCCCGCGAACGGGTGGGTGTGAGGAGAACCATGACCACCCGTGACCAGGTCCTCGACGCCGCCCGCGACGTCGCGAACCACCTCGCCCTCGACGCGCTCGACCGCGACCGCGCCAACGCCGAGCCCTTCGCCGAGGCCGAGCTGCTGCGCAAGGCCGGGTTGCCGGCCGTCCTGCACCCGACGTCGGTCGGCGGCGCGGGGCTGCCGTGGTCGGTGGCGCTGGAGGTGGTGCGCGAGATCGCCCGCACGGACGGGTCGATCGCGCAGCTCATCGCCTACCACTACGTCAACGCCCACAACCTCGTGTGGGTGGCCGACGACGCCGGCCGCGCCCGCTGGGGCGTCCCCTCGGCCGAGCAGCAGTGGCTGTGGGGCGACTCGGTGAACCCGGTCGACCCGGACCTGCACCTGGCGCGGGACGGGGACGGCTGGGTGCTGAGCGGCACGAAGAACTTCTCGACCGGCGCCAGCGTCGGGGACGTCACCCTCGTGGGCGGGGTGACCGACGACGGGCGGGACCTGCTGGTCCTGGTGCCGCGCGAGGCGCCCGGTTTCGTGAAGAACGGCGACTGGGACAACCTCGGCCAGCGGCTGTCGGCGTCGGGGTCGGTCCGGTTCGACGACGTGCGCGTCGAGCCGGACGCCGTCCTGGGGTCGGCCTCGACCAGCGGCGCGTTCGGCTCGCTGGTGACCCCGGCGATCCAGGCGGCGTTCGGGCACTTCTACCTGGGGGTGACGCGCGGCGCGCTGGAGGCGGCCTCGGAGTACACCCGCACGACGTCGCGGCCGTGGCTGCTGTCGGACGTGGAGCGGGCCGTGGAGGACCCGTACGTCCTGGCGACGTACGGGCGCCTGGTGGCGCGGTTGCGGGCGGCGGAGGCGCTGGGCCGCAGCGTGGGCGAGTCGCTGTCGCAGGCGCACGAGCGCGGCGCGGACCTGACGTGGGCCGAGCGGGGCGAGGTCGCCGAGGAGATCGCGGCGCTGAAGGTGGTCTCCTCCGACCTCGCGGTCGAGGCGACGTCGGCGATCTACGAGGTGACCGGGGCCCGGGCGTCGGCGAACAAGCACGGCTTCGACCGCTTCTGGCGGAACGTGCGGACGCACACGCTGCACGACCCGGTGCAGTACAAGGCGAGGGAGGTCGGGAACCACTTCCTGACCGGCGCCCACCCGGAGTTCACGCTCTACACCTGAGGTGACCGGGCGGGGCCCCGGTGGTCGACGACCACCGGGGTCCCGCCGCCGGTCAGGGGGTGTGGCGCAGCAGGACGCTGCCGTGCGGTTCGAGGGTGACCGGGATCGCGGTGCTGCCGGGGGCGACGCCGCGGGTGGCGTCTTCCTGCGCGCTCACCGGCACCGTCCCGACCGGTTCCCCGGTCCACAGGTCCCGGACGGTCCCCAGCCGGGCGGGCAGGTCGACGTCCCGGCTGTCGAGGGCGACGGACAGGGGGTCGTCGCCCAGGTTGAACGCGGCGACGTGGCCGCCCTCGGCGGTCCACAGCACCAGCGGCCCCTCCCGGAACACCTCCCGGCTCCAGGTCGCGTCGAGCACCGCGAGCACGTCGGCGTTGGTGAACAGCGCGACGGTGGCCGGGTCCGAGCTCGGCAGGTCCCCGCCGATCATCAACGGCGACCGGGCCACCACCCACAGCGTGAGGAGGGTGCGCCGCTCGGCCGGGGTGAGCCGGTCGTGCCGGGGCTCGCCCCGTTCGGCGCGCAGGCCGATCCGGCCCAGCGGGAGCATGTCGCCGTCGGGCCAGCCCTGCGGCCCGGCGTGCGGGGCCCACCGCGCGAACCGGGCGAAGTTGGCCTCGACGTCCTCCCACCGGTCCCACAGGTCGTCGCAGACCCGCCACATCGTGGCGTGCCGGCGCAGGTGCTCGAGCCGGGACAGCGACAGGTCCCGCCCCGGGGACAGGCTCAGCGCGATGTCGCGGCCGGACCGCTCGATCGCGCGGGCGTACGCCTCGACGTCGGCGGCCTGGTACGGCCACAGCATGTCGTCGGCCTTGAGGAAGTCGACCCCCCAGGACGCGTACAGCTCCAGCGTCGAGTCGTAGTACGCCTGCGCCCCGGGGTGGGTGTGGTCGAGGCCGAACATGTCGGGGTTCCACTCGCACACGTTGGTCCGGTCGACGAACGGGGTGTCGTCGGTGACGGCCCGGCGCGGGACCCCGCGCATGACGTGGATCCCGAACTTCAGCCCGAGGGCGTGCACCTGGTCGGCCAGGGGCGCGAACCCCGCTCCCCCGGCGGAGCTGGGGAACCGGCCCGGGTCGGGGACCAGCCGCCCCAGGTCGTCCAGGCACAGCGGCGCGTCGGCGTTGTAGCCGTGCGCGCGGGCGGTGGGGTCGGACCAGTCGATGTCGACGACGACGGTGTCCCAGCCGAACTCCAGGAGGTGCTCGGCCAGGAAGCGGGCGTTGGCGAGCACCTCCTCCTCGGTCACGCCGGTGCCGTAGCAGTCCCAGCTGTTCCAGCCCATCGGCGGGCGGGCCGGCTTCGCGACGCTCACGGGCGCAGGTTCTCCGGCAGCCGCTCGGCGTGCGCGGCCAGCAGCTCGTCGGTCATGGCGCGGGCCTGCTCCAGCGTGAGCAGGGCCGCGGTGAGCGGGTCCACCGCGACGGCGTGGTGGACGTGCTCGCGGTCGCCGGTGAGGGCGGCGCGCACGGCCAGCGTCTGCACGTTGACGTTGGTGCGGTTCAGGGCGGCCAGCTGCAGCGGCAGCTCCCCGATGGCGGTGGGCTGGACGCCGTTCTCGTCCACCAGGCAGGGCACCTCCACGCAGGCGTCGGACGGCAGGTTGGAGATGACGCCGACGTTGGGGACGTTGCCGTAGACGACGCTGGGGACGCCGGTGACGACGGAGTTCACGATGGAGGCGCCGTACTCCACGCTGGGCGCCAGGTCCTCCTTGAGCTTGTCGAGCTGGGTGTCGATGTCGCCCTGGTCGTCGTGGTTCACGCAGATCTCGTAGTAGTCCCAGCGCTCGGGGATGTACTCCCGGATCATCTCCGCGTTCTTGCGGAAGTAGGGCAGGTACTCCGAGGCGTGGTGGCTGGACTCGGTCTCGAAGTAGCCGAACGCGTTCATGATGGTGGTGCGGACCTGCTCGTTGCCGCCCTCGTAGGTGCTGGCGGCCTGCGCGGCCCCGCTGTGGTCGCCGTCGTCTCCGGCGAGCTCGCCGGCGGCGCGGCCGACGACGTGCTTCTCGTTCATGACCTGGCGCAGCCGCGGGTAGAGGTCCTCGGTGCCGTGGCGGAACCTCAGGATCCAGGCCTGGTGGTTGATGCCGGCCGAGAGGTAGTTGACCTCCTCGTAGGGGACGCCGAGGGTGCGGGCCAGCATGCGGGTGGTGCCCTGGACGCTGTGGCACAGGCCGACGGTCTTCAGGCCCTTGGCGTTGAGGAACGCCGTCGCCATGGCCATCGGGTTGGCGTAGTTGATGAACACCGCGTCCGGGCAGACCTCGTGGGCGTCGGCCGCGATGGCCTCGTAGGCCGGGACCGAGCGCAGGAAGCGGAACACCCCGCCGGGGCCGACGGTGTCGCCGACGGTCTGGTCGATGCCGTACCTGCGGGGGATGAGGACGTCGTCCCGGTACGCCTCGACCCCGCCGACCTGGAAGGTGATGATGACGAAGTCGGCTCCGTCGAGGGCGGCGCGGCGGTCGGTCGTCTCCTCGACCTGCGCGTCGAAGCCGTGGTGCGCGACGAGCTTGCGGGCCGCGTCGGCGACCGGCCCCAGCTTGTCGGGGCGGACGTCCATGAGGCACAGCCGGGCCGACCGCAGGGCCGGGAAGCTGAGGATGTCGCCGATCAGCCGGAACGGGAAGACGAAACCACCGGCGCCGATGATGGTGATCTTGGGGCTCTGCGTCATGCCCCCAGGCTAGGCACCGGGCGCGTCCGCAGACCTCCGGAGAACCCGGCGGAGTGTCCAGCATCCTCAGGTAGTCTGAGCGCGTGGAGATCGCGGCACCGGCGTTGTGGGTCCACCGCGGTGCGGTCCCCCCGATGCGGGAGTTCCACCGCCACGACGACCTGGAGATCAACGTCGCCGTCCGCGGCGGGCTGGAGTACCTGCTCGCCGGGGAGCGCGTCAGCGTCCCGCCGGGGCACACCGCGATGTTCTGGGCCGCCGCCCCGCACCGGCTCCTCCCAGCGCAGACGCCGCAGGACAGCGACATCTGCTGGATCCACCTGCCGTTGACGGCCGTGCTGCGGTGGTCGCTGCCCGAGGAGTTCTCCGCCCGGGTCATGTCGCACGGCACGGTGGTGGTGCCGACGGCCGCCCTGGGCGGCCACGTCGAGGCGCAGTTCGCCACGTGGGAGCGCGACGTCGCAGTCGGTCGGCACACCGAGACCGTCCTGATGGAGGCGAACGCCCTGGTGCTGAGGATCCTGGCACACGGGGGTTCCTCCCCGGCGTCCCGCGCCCGGCCGGACCTGCGCCCGGTGGCGCGGATGGCCCGGTTCGCGGCGGAGAACTTCCGGGCCGGGGTGTCCGCCGCCGACGTCGCCCGGGCGGCGAACCTGAACCCCAACTACGCCACCACCCTGTTCCGGGAGGCGACGGGGGTGACCCTCGGCGAGCAGCTGCTGCGGCACCGGATCGCCGAGGCCCAGCGGCTGCTGCTGACGACCTCGATGACGACGGCGGCCATCGCGCACGCCGCCGGGTTCGGGTCGGGGAGCAGCCTGTACGCCCACTTCTCGAAGGCGTGCGGCTGCTCCCCCGGCGCCTACCGCGCCACCCGGTCCGTCACTCCGGCGGGGCCGTGAAGAGGGCGTTGACCTTGTCGTTCGCGGCGTCGAGGGCGTCGACGTCGGCGTTGAAGGCCATGACGTTGTCCATCGCCGAGGCCATGATGCTCTGGAACTCGGCGCCGTTCAGGACGGCCGGGTAGGGGAACGTCGTCCCCTGCTCGACCTGGTCGGTGAAGGCGCTGACGTCGAACCCGGTCTCGCCCAGGGAGCGCTTGGAGGTCTCGACCGTGCTGGCGATGGCCGGCATGACCACCCCCGCCTCCGCGACGACCGACTGGCACTCCTCCGAGGCCAGGTGCTGCACCCACTTCCACGCCGCCCCCTTCACCTTCGAGGAGGTCGAGATGGAGTCCGCGAGGGAGTTCTGCATGGCCGCCCGCTGCCCCGACGGCCCGATCGGGGTCGGGGCCAGCGCCAGGTCCACCCCCTGCAGCTTCCCGTAGTTGGCGGTCTGCCAGGACCCCTCGCTGACGATGGCGTACCGGCCGGCCTGCATCTGCTGGTCCGGCGCCCCGCCCTCGGTGAGGGCCAGCGGCGGCATGTAGCCCTTCTCGATGAGCCCGCGCCACCACGAGTACGTCTCCTGGAACCGCGGGTCGTCGTAGTTGAACGTCGTCCCCCACATCTCCTGGTCGGCGTACGTCCAGCCGGTGGTCATGGCCAGGTAGGACCACTCGACCTGGCCGAACGGGGCTCCGGAAGAGCCCAGGCCGAGCCCGTAGGTCTTCACCTTGGACTTGTCGAAGCCCGGTTCGTCGCCGCGCACGCCGTTCTCGTCGACGGTCAGGCGGGCGATGACGTCCTCGTAGGTTCCGCCGTCCTGCGGGTTCCAGGTGAGGTTCCCCATGTCCTGCGCGGAGATGCCGGCCTCGGCCGTCATGGCCTCGTTGTAGAACAGGCCGATGGTGTCGAAGTCCTTGGGCAGGCCGTAGCGCTTGCCGTCCGGGCCGATCCACAGGTCCGTCGTCCCCTCGACGTACGCGTCGAGGTCGATCCCGGCCTCCTCGACCTGCTCGTCGATGGGCACGATGAGACCGCGCTCGGCGAACTCGCCGTAGCGCTGGGTGTGGTCGGCGAAGACGTCCGGGGCGGAGTTGGCGACGAAGCCCGTGAAGAGCTTGTTCCAGTAGTCGTCCCAGCCGAACTGCTCGATCTGGATGTCGATGTCCGGGTTCTGCGCCTGGAAGTCGTTCGCGCACTGCTGGTACGCCGGCAGCTGGGCCGACTCCCACAGCCAGTAGGTGACGGTGCCCGTGTCGCCGTCGGCGCCCGGGTCGACGCCGTAGGTGCCGCAGGCCGACAGCATGAGCGCGGCACCGGCGAAGGCGATCGAGGTGCGGATCCTCTTCTTCGAGCGTTTCACAGCCGTCCTCACTTGATGCCGGAGAAGCCGATGGAGTTGACGACCTTCCGGCTGAAGATCGCGAACAGGACGATGACGGGGAGCGCGGCCAGCAGGGTGGCGGCCATCAGGCCGGCCCAGTCGGGAGCGCCCTGCGGGGTCTGGGAGCGGAAGATGCCCAGCGCCACGGTCAGGACGCGGTGGTCGCGGTCGGAGGCGACCAGCAGCGGCCAGAAGTACTCACCCCAGGCCTGGATGTACTGCAGGATCGTCAAGGTCACCAGCGGGCCGGAGGCCATCGGCAGGATGACCCGGAAGAACCGCCCGACCGCCGAGGCGCCGTCCAGGCGCGCGGCCTCCTCGACCTCCCGCGGGATGCCCAGGAAGAACTGGCGCAGGAAGAAGATCGCGAACGGCGTCATGAAGAAGAAGGGCAGGATGATCGCCGCGTAGCTGTTGAGCAGCCCCAGGTCGCGCATGAGCAGGAAGTTCGGGAGCTGGGTGAAGATCGGCGGCACCATGAGTGCGGTGAGGAAGAGGAAGAACACCGCGTTGCGGCCCGGCCAGCGCAGCCGCGAGAACGCGTAGGCGGCCAGCGCGCCGAAGAAGACCTGGCCGGCGGTGATGAACGAGGCCACGAGGACGGAGTTCAGCAGCGAGCGGAACAGGCTGACCGACGCGCCCGACCCGCCCTGGGCCTGCGCCTCGGCCGTCGTCGCCAGGCCGAACACGCGCTCGAAGGCCCCCGTGGTGGGCTCGACGGGCAGCAGGTTGGTCGGCTCGGTCGCCAGGAACGCGCCGTTGGAGAACGCGGTGCGCAGCATCCAGTAGAAGGGGAACAGCGTCACCAGCATGATGATGCCGAGCGTCGTCCAGGCCAGGACCCGGCCGAGACCGGGGCGACCGCGACGGGCGCCTCCGGTGGGTTTCGAGACCGCGACGGCCTCGTCGAACGTGGTGGCGGTGGTGGCCACGACGCCTCCTTGGATCTCTGGTCGCTCAGGCGACGTCGGACTCGTCGGCGCGCATCAGCCGGAGCTGGACGAACGCGACGACGGCGAGGATGAGGAAGAGGACGACCGAGACCGCCGAGGCGTACCCGAACTGGTAGCGCTGGAAGGCGAGGTCGAAGATGTAGTACTGGATCACGCGGGTCGCGTCCCCGGGACCACCGGACGTCGTGACCGCGACGGTGTCGAAGGCCTGGAACGAGCCGATGACGGTGATGACCAGCACGAGGGCGAGGATCGGGCGCAGCAGCGGCAGCGTGATGCGCCAGAACATCTTCCACTCCGAGGCCCCGTCCACGCGGCCGGCCTCGTAGACGTCGCCGGGGATCATCAGCATCCCGGCGAACAGCAGCAGGGCCGTGTAGCCCAGGTGCCGCCAGGTGTTGATGAACGCGATGGTCGGGATGGCCCAGTTCTGGTCGCCGAAGAACGGGACGGCGTCGATGCCGATCCAGCCCAGGAACTGGTTGGTGATGCCGATCTGCGCGTCGAGCATCCAGTAGAAGACCAGCGCCACGACGACGTTCGAGATGAGGTAGGGCAGGACGATGATGCTGCGGACCAGGATCGAGCGGGTCAGCCGGTGCAGCAGGACCGCCAGCAGCAGCGCCAGCACCGTCTGGGTGCCGATGTTGATGACGACGTACTGCAGCGTCACCTTCATCGCGTTCCAGAAGATCGCGTCCTGGAACAGGGCGGTGTAGTTCGCCAGCCCGACGAACTCCGGCCGGTTGAAGACGTCGTACTCGGTGAAGCTGAAGTAGATGCCCCGCAGGGTGGGCCAGAAGTAGAAGACGACGAACCCCAGCAGGGCCGGGGCGATGAACGCCAGCGCCGTCAGCCGTTCGCGGGTGCTGCCGTTGACGTCGGGGCGCAGCTGCTGCCCGGTCACGGAGGCGCTGCTCCCCGTCCGGGCGTTCCTGCTGGTGAGCGCCATGGCTCAGGCCTTCCGGGGGTGGGCGGGCGGCGGGGGAAGCGTGGGATGCACTTGATCTCCGTGGACACGTCGTCGTGGGCCGGGCTTCTCGTGTGGGTGAGTTCTACGGCAATACCCAGTGGACCGTCAACGGGCACGCGGGACCCGGTCCAGGATCGTGACGTCCTCGAGACACGCCGCACGGCCGCGGTCCGGCTTCCGTCGCGGAAGTCAGGTACGGTGCCGCCGGCAGGTCGACGCAGATGTCGCGAGGAGGTCGCAGGTGAGCGCGGACACCGCACCCGGTCGACGGTCGACGTGGGCACCGCTCACGGGCGCCGCGCACAGCATCGCCCTGGAAGTGCTCCTCGACGGACCGCTGCCCCGCAGCGAGCTGGCGCGCCGGCTGGACCTGTCCGCGGGCAGCCTGACCCGCCTGTCGAAGCCGCTGCTGGACTCCGGGCTCCTCGTCGAGACCCGCGGCGTGCCCGACCCCGCGACCGGCCGCCTGACCCGCCCGCTGGACGTCGACGACTCCCGCGACCGCTTCGTCGGGGTCAAGCTCACCGCCGACACGGCCCACGCGGTCCTGACGACGCTGCGGGCCGAGGTCGTCGCCTCCGGCGAGGCCGCTCTCGCCGACCGCTCCCCCGCGCACGTCGCGCGGACCGTGGCCGGGCTCGTCCACGGCCTCCCCGGGGACGAGGCCGGGTCGGTCCGGGCGGTGGGCGTCAGCTTGGGCGGCAAGGTGGGCCCGGACGGCGTCGTGGACAGCGCCCGCTACCTCGGCTGGGAGGACGTGCCCCTCGGGGCGTCGCTGCAGGACCTGCTCGGCCTGCCGGTCGTCGTCGACAACGACGTCCTGTCGCTCACCCGCGCCGAGCAGTGGTTCGGGTCCGCGCGCCGCTGCGGCCACTTCGCCGTCGTCGTGGTGGGGGTGGGGATCGGCTACGGGCTCGTCGTCCACGACCAGGTGGTGGACCGGCCCGACTCCGGTGTCGGGCTGCTGGGGCACCACCCCCTGGACCCGCACGGCCCGCTCTGCCCGGCGGGGCACGTGGGGTGCGCGGAGGCGGTGCTGTCGACGGAGGCGCTCGCGGCGCGCGCCGGGCTGGCGCTGCGCCGGCCCGTCGGCGTGGAGGAGGTGCTCGACCTCGCCGAGCGGGGGGAACCGCTGGCCCGCAGGGTGGTCGACGACGCCGCCCGGGCGCTGGGGACCCTGCTCGCGGCGGTGGGGAACTTCACCATGCCCGAGCGGATCGTGGTCTCCGGGGAGAACGCGCGACTGGCCGAGGTCGGCCGGGACGCGCTCGACGCGGGGTTCGGCGCGGGCCGCAACCCGCTCGCCGGCCCGATCCCCGTGGACGTGCAGCTCACGGGGTTCGAGGAGTGGGCCCGGGGGGCCGCGGTGACGGCGATCCGGACGTTCGTCCTCGGCTCGCGCCGCTGACTCCCGCCCGGACCGCCGGCCGGCTCAGCCCAGGGGTTCGAGGACCAGGCCGAAGCTCACGGGCCCGGCCTGGAGCCGGTACCGCGGCAGCGCGCCGGGCCCGCACGACCCGGACCCGATCCCCTGCTGGGCGTGGTCCAGGTGCAGCCAGACCCGCCCCTCGTCGTGCAGCGCGGACGTGTGCGTCGCGGCGTCGAGCGCCTCGGTGCTCCACGGCCGCACGGTCACCCCGAACGGCGTGGTGCTGCGGACGCGCAGCCCGCGGCCCGCGCCGTCGGTGAGGTCGGCCCAGCGGACCCCGGCCCGCTGGCCGTTCTCCTGCGGCCGGACGTACGGCGTCTGCAGCTCCTCCACGGTCGCCGAGAACCGGCTCGTCCACGTCGCCGACCCCGTGTCGGGGTAGGCCTCCCCCGGCCCCTGCCCGAACCACGTCAGGTGGCGCAGCTCGCGCGGCAGCGCGAGCCGGACCCCGACCCGCGGCAGCGGGACGTCGAGCCCGCCGGGCGTCTCGGGCCCGACGTCGACGCGCAGGTGCACGGCCCCGCCGGCCAGCGGGGTCCAGCGCCACGTCGTGACGAACCCGGTGTCCGTGCCGGCCGGCGCGCTGCGGCCGGAGACGACCACCTCGGCGTCCGTGCGCTCGACCCGTCCCGTGCGGTGCCGGAGCCGTTGCAGGCCCAGCGCCCGCCACGTCGGGGCGAGGGGTTCGCCGAAGTCGCCGCGGTCGTTGTCCGTGGGGGCGCGCCACAGCGCGAGCTCGGCGACCTCGACGGGCACCGGCCCGACCCGCCGCAGCCGGCCGGTCCGCGCGTCCAGGACGGCGGGGCCGACGAGGAGGTCCGGACCCCGCAGGACGGGGGCGTCCCCGGCGGGCGGGAGCGGCGCGGTCGCGGCGTCGAGCTGCACCTGGCCGCGGCCCAGCTCGTGCCCCGCCCGCGCCCAGGAGGTGGCGGCCGCGAGGTGCGCGGTCACCGTGAACCAGCGCTCGCCCGTCGCCGGCCCCAGGGCCGCGACCTCGTCGGGCAGGTCGAGCAGCGTCGAGGCCCGCGGCGCCAGCTCCGGCGTCGGCAGGGTGCCGGAGGTCACCGGGACCCCGTCGTCCTCGACCGACCAGCGCAGCGCGACGTGGCCGAGGCCGACGACGTCGTGGTGGTTGGTCAGCCGCAGCAGGTCCCCGGACGGGGTGGTCTCGGGCCGCAGCCGCACCTGGGCGATGACGGCCGCGTAGTCGCGCAGGCCCGGTGAGGGCGTCCGGTCGGGGAAGACGAGCCCGTCGGCGACGAAGGCGCCGTCGTGGACGGGTTCGCCGAAGTCGCCGCCGTAGGCGAAGCGCTCGACCCCGTCGGGACCGGTCTGCCGCAGGCCGTGGTCGATCCACTCCCAGACGAACCCGCCCATGCACCGCTCGGAGGACTCGAACAGCTCCTGGTACTCCACGAGGCCGCCGGGCCCGTTGCCCATCGCGTGCGCGTACTCGCACTGCACGAAGGGCATGGCCCGCCGGCGCGCGTCGGCGGCCGGGTCCTCCAGCGGTTCCTCCGCGCGGCGCGCGACGGCCTCCACCTCGGCGTGACTGGCGTACATCCGCGAGTAGACGTCGGCGTACGGCACCGCCCAGTCGTGCTCGTAGTGCACGGGCCGGGAGGGGTCGCGGTCCTTGACCCACGCGGACATCGCGGCGAGGTTCTGCCCGGTGCCGCTCTCGTTGCCGAGGGACCACAGGACGATGCTCGGGTGGTTCTTGTCCCGCTCCACGGTGCGGCGCGCCCGGTCCAGGTACGCCTCGCGCCAGCGCGGGTCGTCCGAGGGGTTGCCGCGCCAGTCCAGGAGCCAGAACCCGTGCGTCTCCAGGTCGCACTCGTCGACCACCCACAGACCGTGCTCGTCGCACAGGTCCAGGAAGCGCGGGTGCGGCGGGTAGTGGCTGGTCCGGACGGCGTTGACGTTGTGCCGCTTCATGAGCAGCACGTCGGCCAGCATCTCGGCGTCGGTGACGGCGCGGCCGCGGTCGGCCGACACCTCGTGCCGGTTGACGCCGCGCAGCTTCACGGGCGCGCCGTTGACGGTGAACACCCCGTCGACGATCGCGACGGTCCGGAAGCCCAGGCGCAGCCGCACGTGCTCGCCGGCGCCCACCACCTCGGCGTCGTACAGGCGCGGCACCTCCGCCGACCACGGCTCGACGCCCGGGACCTCGACGTCCTGCCCGCAGGGCACGTCGATCCCCAGCTCCGGGACGAGGAGCCGCGCCGGGGACGGGGTGTCCACGCGCAGCGACCCGGACCCCGTCACGTGGTCGTAGCCGGCGTGGACGAAGACGTCCTCGACGGCACCGGCGGGCCGCGCCAGCAGCGTGACGTCGCGGAAGATCCCCGACAGCCACCACATGTCCTGGTCCTCGAGGTAGCTCGCGGACGACCACTGGTGCACGCGCACGGCGAGCAGGTGCTCGACCGCCTCGCCGTTCCCCGCGCCGGCGAGGGCGTCCGTGACGTCGAACTCCACGGGCAGCCGGGACCCGACCGAGCGCCCCACCTCGGTGCCGTCCACCCACGCCGTGAAGGCGGAGTCGACGCCCTCGAAGCGCAGCACGGCCCGGGCCCGGTCGTCGAGGAAGCCCGCGGGCAGCACGAAGGTGCGGCGGTGGTCGCCCGTGGGGTTCTCGTCCGGCACGAACGGCGGCTCGACCGGGAAGGGGTAGGTGATGTTCGTGTACGCGGGGGCGCCCCATCCCTGGAGCTGCCAGTGCCCGGGCACCTCGATGCGGTCCCAGCCGGTGTCGTCCAGTGCGGGGTCGGCGAGGTCGGCCGGGGTGTCGGCGTGCTCGGCGTACCGGAACCGCCAGCTCCCGTTGAGCGGGAGCGCGGGTGCGTCCGAACGCACCCACGCCCGCGCGGGGAGGGCACCCTGCGCGGGCGTGAAGTCCTCGAACCAGTGGTTCATCCCTTGGTCGCTCCCAGCGTGAGACCGGACACGAACTGCTTCTGCAGCGCGAAGAACACGACGAGCACCGGGAGGGCGACGAGCACCGAGCCGGCGGACAGCAGGTTGTAGTCGGTGAAGAACTGGCCCTTGAGGTTGTTCAGCGAGCTCGTGATCGGGAACTTGTCCCCCGACTGCAGCAGGACGGTCGCCCAGAAGAACTCGTTGTAGATCCAGGTGATCTCGAGCACCGCGAGGGCGGCCAGGGCCGGCCGGCACAGCGGGAGCGTGATCTTCCAGTACTGCTTGAAGACGCTCAGGCCGTCGACCTGGGCCGCCTCGTACAGCTCGTAGGGCAGCGTCTTCATGTAGTTGCTGAGCACGAAGGCGCAGAAGCCGGTCTGGAAGGCCGTGTTGACGATGATCAGCGCCCAGTAGCTGTCGAGCAGCGAACCGGAGTAGCTGAACCAGTACGGCACCTCGATCGCGCGGAACAGGCGGTACAGCGGGATGAGGAGGGCCTGCGGCGGCAGCAGGTTCGCGGCCGTGAACAGGCCCAGCAGGGCCAGGTTCAGCTTGAAGCTGAAGCGGGCCACGACGAAGGCGACCATCGAGGCCAGCAGCAGCGCCAGCACGACCGACGGGACGGTGATGACGACCGAGTTCAGGAAGTGGCGGCCGAAGTCACCCTGCTCCCACGCGTTCACGTAGTTCATGAACGTGAACCCGCCGAAGGACGCGTACCCGTTGGCCTGGGTGTAGCCGTAGTCGCGGAAGGAGTTGAACACCGCCCACAGCAGCGGGAACAGCCACAGCACCGACGAGGCGATGAGGAAGACGTACAGGGCGATCCGCGCCGGCGGCGTCCGGTGCGGTGCCGAGGGGACGCCGGCGGCGGTGCGGCCGCCGACACCCCCGATCGTGCTCGAGCTCATCGTTCGTCCTCCCGCATGACGACCCACAGGTAGATGCTGATGAACACCAGCGAGATCACGAGCATGATCGTCGCCAGGGCGGAGCCGAAGCCGATGCGGCTGGCCT
The DNA here is from genome assembly GCF_050871975.1 of Kineococcus rugosus. Lineage (NCBI taxonomy): Bacteria > Bacillati > Actinomycetota > Actinomycetes > Kineosporiales > Kineosporiaceae > Kineococcus > Kineococcus rugosus. The sequence continues at coordinate 139,749 of NZ_JBJLSJ010000003.1, forward strand.
CACCCACGATGTTCGCGGTGACCAGGGTCGCGATGAGCTCGAGGCCGTTGCGCCCCTGGTTGATGACCCAGACCAGGTCGAAGGCGCGCAGCGACTCGATGACCGTGATGACCAGGACGATGATGTTGATGGGCCGCATGACCGGGAAGACGATCCGGAAGAACGTCTGCACCTGGTTCGCGCCGTCCATCTGGGCGGCCTCCTTGAGCGAGGCGTCGACCCCCTTGAGGCCGGCCAAGTACAGGAGCATGACGTACCCGACCTGCTTCCAGCACGTCGCGAAGAGCGCGGCCCAGATGTTCCACCGCGGGTCGCCGTAGAAGTCCACCTGCGTCCCCAGCACGGCGTTGACGAGCCCCTGGTCGCGCGAGTACATCAGCTGCCAGATGAACCCGACGAGGGCCAGCGACAGGACGACCGGCAGGTACAGCGCCGTCTGGTAGAACCGGCTGCCCTTCAGCTCCTTGTCGATGAGGACCGCGAAGAGGATGCCGAGCGGTGTCGCCACCACGAACATCACGACGAGCCACAGCAGGTTGTGCTCGACGGCCGGCTTGAAGGGCGGGTAGTTCGTGAGGACGTTGGTGTAGTTCTCCACACCGATGACCTTCACGTCCGCCAGCGATCCGACGCCGTTCCAGTTCGTGAACGACAGCAGCACCGAGGCGAGGGCCGGCAGCCAGATGAGGCCGACGACCACGAGGGTCGGGACGGCGACCATGAGGACGACGGCCACGCGGTCGCGGCCGGTCAGGCGGCGGACGCGTTGGTTCTTGCCGGTGCCCTCGTGGGACCCCGCGGACGGCGCGGTGTGCGCCGTCTGCGGGGACACGAGCGGCAGGTCGGGGGACGACACGGGCGCTCCTTCAGGAGGTGAAGATGCTCTTCTTCTGGTTCTCGATCTCGGTGCAGAGCCCGTCGATGTCGTTCGGGTCCTGGATGAACTTCTGCAGCGACGGGATCATGACGGTCGAGGCGAAGTCCGGACGGGTGTCGCGGTCCATGAACTGGGAGATGGACTTCGCGCTCGCCACGAACTCGGCGCACTTCTTCTGCAGCTCGGTGTAGTGCGACTGGTCGGACTTCGTGTTCGCCGCGATGCCCGAGGGGTCGTTCGTGGTCTGGACGACGCCGTCGTCCGGCGACCCGAAGTACTCCAGCAGCTTCCTGGCCCCGTCCTCATTGCGGGGGCGCTTGGACATCATGAAGCCGTCGATGGGGGCCTCGACCGCGTCGGCGCCGATGGTGGAGTCGACCTCGGGGAAGTTGAAGAAGTCGATGTCCTCCTGGTCGGCCTCCTCGAACTGCTGGCCGATGAAGGAGCCGATGACCATCATCCCGGACGTCTTGTTGACGATGCCGCTGGCCGCCTCCTGCCAGGTGCGGCCGAGGGAGTCGGTCTGGTGGAACGGCAGCAGGCCCTTCCAGGTGTCGAAGACCGTCTTGACCTTCTGGTCGGTCCACGACTCCTCGCCGGCCATCAGGTCCACGTGGAACTGGTAGCCGTTGATGCGCATGTTGAGCTGGTCGAACGTGCCCATCGCCGGCCAGCCCTCCTTGTCGGCGAAGGCGAGCGGGACCAGACCGTCCTGCTGCATCCGGGTGGACAGGGCCCGCATCTCGTCGAGGGTCGCGGGGGCCTCGTAGCCCCGCTCCTGCCACAGCGACTTGCGGTAGAAGACGGCCCACGGGCCGTAGGTCGTCGGGACGAAGTACTGCTTGCCGTCCTCACCCGTGGAGGCCTTCTTGAAGGCGTCGGTGTAGTTCGCACCGATCGTGCCCCAGATGTCGGAGATGTCCGACGCCAGGCCCTGGGCCGCGAAGAACTGCATGCGGTACCCGGCGAACCAGGAGAACACGTCGTCCGGGCTGCCCTGCAGGTAGTTGTTGATGTTGTTCTGGAAGGTCGTGTGGTCGACCGTGTTGAGCTTGATCGAGATGCCCTGCTTCTCCTGGGCGTCCGCGACCATGGCCTCCATGGTCTTCAGGGGGACCTCGTCGGAGAAGTTCGAGCCGAGGGTGACCTGGTCCCCTCCCCCGCCACCGTTGCCGGACCCGCCGCCGTTCCCGCAGGCGGCGAGCAGGGCGGGGATCCCGGCGGCGAGCAGCGACCCGCGCAGCATCGACCGGCGGCTGAAGCCGTGGCGGCCGGCGGACGCGGGCACGAGGCCGGCGAGGTACTCGGATTCGGTGGCGGGACGGTTCATCGCGACTCCTTCGTCGGCGTCCGGGACCGGACGCGGCGCGCAGCGCTGCCGGCCGTGGTCACGGCGGTCAGTCCCTGCGAGCGTGTGCTGGGGTTTCATCGGGTGTCGAGCGGTCCGGGGGGGACCCCGGGGGGACTACCTGGACTGCTCCCCGCGCGGCAGGGGGCCTGCGGCGCGGGGGTTCTGGACCACCTCGGGGACCGGGTGGTCAGACGCGACGCGCCCGCAGCAGCAGGAGCTGCTGCGGCTGCATCGCCGGTGCGGCCACCCCGGCCGCCTCGAGGGCGCGGCCGGTCAGCCGGACCCCCGCCGCGAGCCACGGCAGGTCCCGTCCTCCGCGCACGGCGGGGTCGTGCCCCGGCTCCTGCGCGGTGACCTCGTACTCCGCCTGGGGCAGCAGGCCGGGCAGGCGCACCCGGCCGGGGACGGAACCGTCGGGGGTCCCCGTCTGCACGACCGCGAACAGCGCGTCCGAGCCGTCGGGCGCGACGGTCCCGTGGACGCGGAACGACGGGTCGACGTCGTCGGCCCGGACGAGCGTGCCGGTGTGCAGCAGGCCGCGGACGTCCTTGTAGAGGGCGACCCAGCGGGTCAGCTCCTCCCGTTCGCCCGCGGTCAGCTTCGTGAGGTCGGTCTCGATGCCGAACGAGGCGAACAGCGCCGTGCCCGCCCGGAACGACAGGTCGCTGGCCCGGTGGGTGGTGTGCGACGGGGAGGCGCCGACGTGCGAGCCGATGAGCTCGGGCGGCAGCAGCTGCGCCGTCCAGCGCTGGATGTCCTGCCGCTCCAGCGGGTCGATGCAGTCGCTGGCCCACACCCGGTCGGTGTGCTCCAGGACCTCCAGGTCGACGCGCAGCCCGCCCGAGGAGCAGGACTCGATCTCCACGCCGGGGTGCCGGCGCCGGAGCTCGTCGAACAGGCGGTAGACCGCGAGGGTCTGCGCGTGGACGCCCGGCGCCCGGACGGGGCCGGACCCCGCCTCGACGAGGTCCCGGTTGTGGTCCCACTTGAGGTAGGAGATCTCGTACTCGGACAGGACGGCGTCGAGCCGTTCCAGGACGTACGCGTAGGCGTCGGGGTTCCCCAGGTCCAGCACCTGCTGCTGCCGCGAGGCCGGCGGCAGCCGGTCCCCGCCGCGCAGGATCCAGTCCGGGTGGGCGCGGGCCAGGTCGGAGTCGGGGTTGACCATCTCCGGCTCGACCCACAACCCGAACTCCAGGCCCAGCGCGCGGACCCCGTCGACGAGGGGGTGCAGACCCTGCGGCCACACGTCCTCGTCGACGTACCAGTCGCCGAGGCCGGCGTCGTCGGAGCGGCGGTGGCGGAACCAGCCGTCGTCCAGCACGTACCGCTCGGCACCGACGTCGGCCGCGGCGCGGGCCAGTTCCAGCAGCTTGCCGAGGTCGAGGTCGAAGTACACCGCCTCCCACGTGTTCACCACGACCGGGCGCGGGGAGCTCGGGTGGTGCGGCCGCGAGCGCAGGTGCTCGTGGAACCGGGCCGCGACCCCGTCGAGGCCGTCGGCCGACCAGGCACCGAACACCCACGGGGTGCGGTAGCTCTCGCCGGTGGCCAGGCGCACCTCGCCGGGCAGCAGGAGCTCGCCCCCGGACAGCGTCGTCGCGCCGCTGCTGAGGCGCTCGACGACGGAGCGGTGGTTGCCGCTGAAGGCCGTGTGCTGGGCCCACACCTCGCCGCGGCGGAACCCGAAGCCCTCGGTCCCCACGGCCAGGACGAGCGGGGCGTCCGGCCCGGTGCGGCCCCGCCGGTTCTCCCGCACGTGCGAGCCGAAGGTCAGCGGGCGGCGCTGCGGGAGGCGTTCCTTGGCCCAGCGGCCGGCGAGGTCGAACAGCTCCGTCGCCACCACGGGGACGGGCAGGCTGAGGGCGAGGTCGGCCACCTCGTAGGGCTGCGCGCCGGTGTTGGTCACCGTCGCGCGGTGGCGCAGGAGGCCGGAGGGCAGGAGCTCGAGCTCGAGGGTCAGCGCCAGCGCGGCGTCGTCGTCGGTGCACTCGACCTGCAGCCGCCCCCCGGCCGCCGCCTCGTCGAGGTGCACCGCGGTCGGCACGAAGCGGGTGGACCAGGCGGCTCCCGCGCGGTGCCCGCTCAGCCCGGGCCGCCCGGCCCAGCCCCAGGACTGCTCGGGCAGCAGGCGCACGGGCTGCGGCTCGTCGACGTCGTTGTTGGCGCGGGCGGTGCGGCCGGCGGTGACGAGGTCGGCCAGGGAGCGCTCGGACAGGTCGCCGAGGTCGGCGCCCCAGTGCACGACGACCGGGACGGACGTCGCGGGGACGTCGACGACGAGGCTGACGCCCGCGGCCCGCAGGTGCAGGGTCCGACCCGCCACGGCGCCGGTCCCGACGGCGGGGCCTTCGGCCGGGGCGAGGGGGGTGGGGTCGTGCTGGGTCACGGTGGCTCCGTCGGTACGTCGGCGTACTGGACAGGGAGAGTTGTACGCCGAAACTCCCACGCCGTCAAACACCACGGGTCACGACACCCGAGGGGGTGAAGTTCCGGAAGTGGGTTCCGCACCAACACTCCCAGGCGTACGATCTGGCTCCGACGAAGGAGGCGGACCATCGACGCTCCCGCACCCGGCGCCCCCACCGCGCCGACCGCCGCGGCCTGGACACCACTGACGGGCACGGCGCACAGCATCGCCCTCGAAGTGCTGCTGGACGGGCCGCTGCCGCGCAGCGAGCTGGCCCGCCGGCTCGACCTGTCCGCCGGGACGCTGACCCGGTTGTCCCGGCCGCTGCTCGACTCCGGCCTGCTCCGGGAGATCGGCGAGGCCCCCGACCCCGTGACAGGCCGGCCCACCCGTCCCATGGACGTCGACGAGAACTCGCACCTGTTCGTGGGGGTGAAGCTGACCGCGACGACCGTGCACGTCGTCCTGACCTCGTTGCGCGCCAACGTGCTGCGCAGCACCGAGGCCGTCCTGCCCGACTCCTCCCCCGACGCCGTGCGCGCCACCGTGGTCCGGCTCGCGCGGGCGGTCGTCGAGGAGCACGGGCACCGCGCGACGGCGCACGTGCGCGCCGTCGGGGTCGCCCTCGGCGGTCTCGTCGGGGAGGGCGGGCACGTCCTGAACGCCAGCTTCCTGGGCTGGCAGGACGTCCCCCTGGGCCGCGACCTCGAGGCCGAGCTCGGCCTGCCGGTCGTGGTCGACAACGACCTGCTGTCCTTCACCCGCGCCGAGCAGTGGTTCGGGTCGGCCCGCCGCTGCGGCCACTTCGCCGTCCTCACCATCGGCGAGGGGCTCGGGTACGGCCTCGTCGTGCGCGACGAGGTGCTCGACCGCCCGGACGCCGGGGTCGGTCTGCTCGGGCACTTCCCCCTGCTGCCCGGCGGTCCGCTGTGCCCCGAGGGGCACCAGGGGTGCGCCGACGCGCTGCTCACCGTGGCGGCCGTGGAGTCCCGGGCCTCGGCGGCCCTGCGCCGCCCCGTGCGGTACGAGGACGTCCTCGACCTCGCCGCCGCCGGCGACCGGCTGGCCCGCCGCGTCGTCGACGACTCCGCCTACGGCCTCGGCGTCCTCGTCGCGGCCATCGGCAACCTCACCATGCCCGAGAAGGTCATCCTCTCCGGCGAGGGGATCCGCCTGGCCGTCGTCGGGCAGGACGCGCTGCACCGCGGGCTGCACGAGCACCGCAGCCGGTACGCCAGCGCCCTGGACCTGGAGGTGCAGCCGACCGGGTTCACCGAGTGGGCCCGCGGCGCGGCCGTCACCGCGATCCAGACCTTCGTCCTCGGCAGCCGCCGCACCACCAGCTGACCCCGGACCCGCGGGGGTCGTGCGGGGTCAGCGGCGCCGGCCCGCGAGCAGCCAGTACCGGGCCGTCCCGGCGAACTGGGGCCGCGCGCTGAGCTCGACCTCCAGCTCCTCCAGGTCGGCCACGACCCGGTCGTCCTCGCGCCGGGCGTCCTCCAGCAGCGCCGTGACCGCGAGGACGCCCGCGCGGCCCGCGACGTCGCAGCCGGCGGCGGCCAGGGCGTCCTCGACGAACTCCGGGGACAACCGCAGCGCGGTGTGCCCGGTCGCGGGGTCGCCGGCCCGCTCGGCGTCGAGGGCGACCCACGCGGCGGCGGGCCCCTGGCCGAGGACGGTCGCCAGGACGTCGGCGGGCGGGTTCGGGGCCAGCAGCGACACCAGCCCGCCGGGGCGCACCGACGACACGAGCGTCGCGACGTCCGCCCGCACCTGCTGGTGGGAAGCCCGGTGCTGCAGGACGTCGTGGCAGAACACCACGTCGAAGGACCCCGAGCCGCCCTCGCGGTGCCGGGTCAGCGCCGCCAGGGCCGTGAGGTCCTCCAGGTCGGCGGCCACGGTGTGGACGCGGTCGGCGACCCCGGCCGCCGCGGCGGCCGCGCGCGCCAGGGCGAGCATCTCCGGCGACCGGTCCAGGACCGTGACGTCGTGGCCGGCGAGGGCGAACGGCAGCGCGTCGCGCCCGTCCCCGCCGCCGGCGTCGAGCACCCGCAGCCCCGGTCCCAGGTCCTCGGTCCAGGACCGCAGGAGCCGGGCGACGACGTGGTACCGCAACCGGCCCCACGGCGAGTCCTGCCACAGCGCCCAGGCCGCCTCCCCCGCCGCCATCAGCTCACCCGAACAGCCGCGAACCCGCGATCCGGGCGCCCTCACCCAGGGCGGCGAGCTTGGCGACCGCGATCTGCGGGTGGATGCGCCCGCCGAGGCCGCAGTCGGTGGAGGCGACGACGTTCTCGGCGCCCACGACCGAGGCGAACCGCTCGATCCGGTCGGCGACGAGCTCGGGGTGCTCCACGACGTTGGTGGCGTGGCTGACGATGCCGGGCACGATCGTCTTGCCCTCGGGCAGCTGCACGTCCCGCCAGACCTTCCACTCGTGCTCGTGGCGCACGTTGGCCGCCTCGAAGGAGTAGGACCCGGCGTCGATCTCCAGCATGAGGTCGACGATGTGCCTGAACTCGACGTCGGTGGTGTGCGGGCCGTGCCAGGAACCCCAGCACAGGTGGAACCGGACCTGCTCGGTGGGCAGGCCGCGCAGGGCGTGGTTGAGGGCCTCGACGCGGATCCGGGTGAACGCGCGGTAGTCCTCCACGGAGGGCTCGGGGTTGATCTGGTCCCAGTTCTCCGCGATGGACGGGTCGTCGATCTGCACGATCAGCCCCGCGTCGGTGACCGCCTTGTACTCCTCGCGCATCACCTCGGCCCACGCCCAGATGTGCTCCTCCTCGGTCGCGTAGTACCGGTTGGCGATGCGCGCGCCGCTGCCCGGGGACAGCGAGGTGATGAACCCCTGCTCGACGCCCGCGGCGGCCAGGCCGGCCTTGAGGTTGGCGATGTCGGAGGCGATCGCGTCGTGGCCGGTGTAGGACAGCGGGCCGGTGGTGGCCGGGAACGCGGTGGCGTTCTTGCCCGTGGAGATGCCCGACGTCGGGTCCTGGTAGGCCTCGCGGAACCGCACCCAGTCGCGGCGGTCGGGGAAGCTCGTCAGCCGGACCTCCCCCGGTGCCGAGCGCACGACGGGCTGGGTGAACAGGTCCTCGCCGGTGACCTCCAGACCGGCGACGCGCTGGAACGAGTACGACCACCAGGCGCCGTAGTCGACGGCGCTGGACATGGCCTTGCCGTACTCGCCGTCGCCGACGATCGTCACGCCGAGGTCGCGCTGACGCCGCACGAGGTCCACGACGGCGTCGGTGAGCAGGGCCTCGAACTCGGGGGTGCGCTCCAGGGTGAACCCGTCGTCGGCGACGCGGCGCGCCTCGTTGGCCGCGATGAGCTCGGGGGTGCGCGGCAGGCTGCCGGCGTGCGAGACGTGGATCTGCTTGCTGGACAAGGGACTCCGATCGGGGTTTCAGGAGAGGGCGCGGGTGAGGTCGTCGAGCAGGTCGTCGGGGTCCTCCAGGCCCACGGACAACCGCAGCACACCGTCGCCCAGGCCGATGGCGGCCCGGCCCTCGGCGCCCAGGCGCCGGTGGGTCGTGGTGGCGGGGTGGGTGGCGAGCGACTTGGCGTCGCCGAGGTTGTTGGAGATGTCGACGGTCCGCAGCGCGTCCAGCACCCCGAACGCGCGTTCCTTGCCGCGTCCTGCCGGGGCGTCGAGCTCGAACGTGAGGATCGTCCCGCCGAGGTCCATCTGCCGCTTCGCCAGGTCGAACTGCGGGTGGCTGGGCAGCAGCGGGTAGCGGACCCAGCGGATCCCCGGGTGCTGCTCGAGGTGCTCGGCCAGCCGCAGCGCGGTGGCCGCCGAGTGCCGCACCCGCAGGCTGAGGGTCTCCAGGCCCTTGGCGAGGGTCCAGGCGTTGAACGGGCTGAGCGTCGGGCCGGTGTGCCGGGTGAGTTCCCGGAACCGGCCGTCGATGAACTCCGCGGTCCCCAGGACGGCGCCGCCCATGACCCGGCCCTGCCCGTCGATGTGCTTGGTCGCCGAGTAGACGACGACGTCGGCCCCGAACTGCAACGGGTGCTGCCCCACGGGCGAGGCGAAGGCGTTGTCCACGACGACGGTCGCGCCCGCCGCGTGCGCGAGCTCGGTGACCGCGGCGATGTCCACCAGCGTCTGCATGGGGTTGGCGGGCGTCTCGAAGAACACGGCCTGCGTCGGCTGCGCGAGCGCGGCCTCCCACTGGGTGAGGTCCTCGCCGTCGACGAACACCGTCTCCACGCCCCAGCGCGGCAGGATCTCGTCGAGGACCACGAAGCAGGAACCGAACAGGCTGCGGGCGGCGACGACGCGGTCCCCGGCGCCGAGCAGCGCGGCGAGGGCGTAGAACACCGCGGACATCCCGCTGGCCAGGCCGTAGCAGGCCTCGGCCCCCTCCAGCTGCCGCAGGCGCTCGGTGAAGACCGACACCGTGGGGTTCCCGTAGCGGGAGTAGACGAACCGGTCGACGTCGCCGGTGAACGCGGCCTCGGCGTCGGCGGCGGTCTCGTAGACGTAGCCGGAGGTCAGGTACATCGCCTCGGCGGTCTCCTCGAACGGCGACCGGGCCAGACCGCCGCGGACGGCGGTGGTGTCCGGCCGCCAGTCCCGGCTCACGACTGCTTCCAGGGCAGCCCGGCCGCCCGCCACCCCGAGCCGCCGCGGTGGCCGTCGGCGTCCAGCGGTCCCTCGAAACCCTCCAGGACGTTGAAGCTGGTGATGCCCGCGGCGGTGGCCGTCTCCGCCGCGGCGACCGACCGCTGCCCCGAGCGGCACAGGAAGACGGCCGTGCGGCCGGCCTGCGGGGTGATGCCCGCCGCGGACAGCTCGGTGAGGAACCGCCCGGGGTCGACGGGCAGCCACGAGACGAGGACGGGTTCGGCGCCCGGGCCGGCCGGGACCCCCACGAACCGCCACTCGGCCTCGGTGCGGACGTCCACCAGGACGGCGGCCGGGTCGTCCCGGACGAGTTCGAAGGCCTCACGCGGGGTGAGGTCGCCGGCGTAACCCACTGTTCCTCCCATCGGTCCTGGCATGAGCACCCCCGTGCGGGGGTTGCTGCGGCGTCGACGAGCCAGGTCTCTCGGCCGCTCTGGATGGTCCGGTCAGCGTAGGGCATCGACGGCGGCGGCCGTGACCGGACGACCACGGCCGGTCCGGGGAAGCGGGGTCGGGGGTCAGAGGAAGCGGTGCATGACGTGCAGGCCCACGTACCCGTGCTCGGGGTGGTCGAAGGCCTGCGGCACGGTGCCGACGACGCGCATCCCCAGCGACTGCCACAGCGCGACGGCGGCGGTGTTCGTCTCGACGACCGCGTTGAACTGCATGGCCAGGAACCCCTGGTCCCGCGCCCAGCCCAGCACGTGCTCCCCCAGCGCGCGGCCCACGCCCCGGCCCCGCGCGGCGGGGGCGACCATGAAGCTCGCGGTCGCGACGTGGGCGCCGCGGCCCGGGCGGTTCGGGCCCGACCGCGCGGTGCCCAGGACCACGTCGCCGTCGACCGCGACGAACGTCGCGTCCGGCGGCGGCGTCACCCACAGCCGCCGGGCCCGCTCGCCGGTCAGGCCCGCGGGGTAGGCGTACGTCTCGCCGTCGGCGACGATCTCGTCGAAGAACGGCCAGATCTGCGCCCAGTCGTCGTCGGCGTGCTCGCGGATCCGCACGGCGCCGCTCACGCGGCGGGGGTCCGCAGCAGCGCGTCGGCCAGCGCCGACCAGGACAGCAGCGCGCACTTGACCCGCGCCGGGTACTTCGCGACCCCGGCGAGGGCGACGGCGTCGCCGAGGACGTCCTCGTCGCCGGGGTCGGCGCCGCGGCTGGTGAGCATCTGCTGCACGGCCTCGCGCAGCGGGCCGACCTCCTCGACGGGCCGGCCCACGACGAGGTCGTGCAGGACCGACGCCGAGGCCCGGCTGATGGAGCAGCCGGCCGCGTCGTAGGAGACGTCGGCGACCTGGTCGCCCTCGACCTGGACGCGCAGGGTGATCTCGTCGCCGCAGGTCGGGTTCACGTGGTGGGCCTCGGCCCCGAACGGCGCGCGCAGCCCCTCGCCGTGCGGCCGCTTGGAGTGCTCGATGATCAGCTGCTGGTACAGGTCCACGGGCCCCACCGTCTCACGCGAAGAGGGCCCGGACCCGGTGCAGACCGCGCAGCACGGCGTCCACGTCGGAGGCCTGGTTGTAGGGCCCGAAGCTCACCCGGGTCGTCGCGGCGACGCCGAACCGGCGGTGCAGCGGCCAGGCGCAGTGGTGCCCGACGCGGACCGCCACCCCCTCGTCGTCGAGCAGCTGCCCGACGTCGTGGGCGTGGACGTCCTCGACCGTGAAGGACACCAGCCCCACCCGGTCGGCGGCCTCGGCCGGGCCGAGCACCCGCACCCACGGCAGCTGCGCCAGCTCACCGAGCAGCAGCCGCGTCAGGGCGCGCTCGTGGGCCTCGACGCGGGCCATCCCGGACCCGCCGGGCCCCAGCCCGCGCAGGTAGTCCACCGCGGCGCGCAGCCCGACGGCCTGCGCGGCCATGGGGACCCCGGCCTCGAACTTCTGCGGGGCGGGCGCGTACGTCGACCGCTCCATCCGCACCAGCTCGATCATCGAGCCGCCGGTGAGGAACGGCGGCATCGCGGCGAGCAGGTCCGCGCGCCCCCACAGCGCACCGACCCCCGAGGGCCCGAGCATCTTGTGCCCGGAGAACGCGGCGAGGTCCACGCCGAGGGCGGGCAGGTCGACGGGCAGGTGCGGGACGGACTGGCAGGCGTCGAGCACGACGAGGGCGCCGACCGACCTCGCGGCCGCGACGAGCTCGGCGACGGGGGCCACGGCGCCGAGGACGTTCGAGGCGTGCGCGAACGCGACGACCTTCGTGCGCGCGGTGATCAGGGCCGGCAGGGCCGAGAGGTCCAGGAGGCCCTCGTCGGTGACGGGGACCCACCGCAGCACCGCGCCGGTGCGGGCGCACAGTTCCTGCCACGGCACGAGGTTGGCGTGGTGCTCGGCCTCGGTGACCAGCACCTCGTCGCCCTCGGCCAGGACGAACCGGGGGTCGACCACCTGCCCGTCCGGGGCCGTCCCGCGGGCGGCGTAGGCGGTCGTGGTGCTGAAGGCGTGCGCGACGAGGTTCAGCGACTCGGTCGCGTTCTTCGTGAACACCAGCTCCTGCGCCGGCACCCCGACGAACCCGGCGACGGCGGCGCGGGCGGCCTCGAAGTCGTCGGTGGCCTCCTCGGCGAGCTGGTGCGCGCCGCGGTGCACGGCCGCGTTGCGCGTGGTGTAGAACTCCCGTTCGGCGTCCAGGACGGCCAGGGGTTTCTGCGACGTCGCCCCGGAGTCCAGGTACACCAGGGGTTTCCCGGACCGGGTGGTGCGGGACAGGATCGGGAAGTCGGCCCGCAGCGCGGCGAGCTCGGCGTCGGTGAAACCCTCGATCGCGGTGGTGGTCATCGGGGATCCCTCTCCCCCGCCGCGACGGGGACCGCCAGGCGGTTCTCGGCCGGCGGGACCGGGCAGGTGGCGTGGTCGGTGAACGCGCACGGCAGGTTCTGCGTGCGGTTGAGGTCCAGGACGACCGGGCCGGGGGTCGTGTCGACCCGCACCGACCGGGTCGTGGCCGTCGTCGTGACCCCGCTGGTGGCGTCCCGGAACAGGACCGTCCCGCCCCTGAACACGGTGAGCTGCTGCGGGCCGTCGAGGTCGAAGCGCACGACGCCGACGGCCTCGTAGTGGTGCTCCAGGCCCTCCTTGACCGCCCCCACGACGGCGGCGCGCGCCTGCTCGAACGGCACGAACTCGGCGTCCAGGACGAACCGCTCGTCGAAGTCGAAGACGGGGACCCCGGTGAACGCGGCCAGCGGGGGGGCCTGCGGGTCCCGCACGCGCAGGGCGTGGGAGCCGGTGCGCTGGATCACCTCCACGCGCAGGTCACCGATCTCGACGAGCACCCCGGGGGCGCCCTCGACGGTCTCGACGGTCACGGTGCCGTCGACGGGCTCTCCCCCGACGACGATCCCGTCGGCGGCCGCGGCGGTGACGGCGACCCCGCCCTCGACCGAGCCCCACGTCCCGGGCAGGCCCTCGACGGGCGCGGGGGTGGTGTCCAGCCACGTCAGGCTCGTGAGGCTGAGCCAGCCGTGCGGCCGGCTGAGCTCGGCGGTGCGGGCCGCGCGCCAGTCCTCGAAGGCGGTGCGGGCGGCCTCGACGTCAACGGTGGTGGTCACGGTGGGCTCCTCGGTCGGTGGCGCGGGCGGACGGCGCCGCGCCCGGTGGGGCGGGCGGCGCGGGGCCGCCGCACGACGGCGGCGGGAGGGCCGGTCGGTCCCGGCGGGCGGCGGAGCGGGTCAGCGACAGGCCGCGGAGCGGGTGCGGCAGAGGTCGACGTGCCGCCGCTGCACGGCGAAGAACGGGCGGGCGGCGGGCGTGCTCCCGCTCGTCCCGGCGCTGTCCACGGGTCGAGGGTACGGCGCGGCTACTCTGACGGCCAAGCCGGCCACGGGCCGGTCGTCCCGGACCGCCCGCGCCCCCGTGAGGACCCTCCTTGACCACCACCGCCCCCGGCCCCGGCCCCGGCGACGGCCTCGTCGTCCACCCCTCCCCCGAGTTCGCCGCGCAGGCGAACGTCGGCGCCGGCGAGCACGCCCGCGCGGCCGCCGACCCGGAGGCGTTCTGGGCCGAGCAGGCCCGGCGGCTGCAGTGGGACGAGCCGTTCCACACCGTCTTCGACGGGTCCACGCTGCCGACGGCGCAGTGGTTCACCGGCGGGAAGCTGAACGTCGCGGTGAACTGCGTGGACCGGCACGTCGCCGCCGGGCGCGGCGACAAGGTCGCGCTGCACTGGGAGGGCGAGCCGGGCGACGCGCGGACGATCACCTACGCGCAGCTGCGCGACGAGGTGTGCCGCCTCGCCAACGCCTTGGAGGAGCTGGGCGTCGGGCACGGCGACCGCGTCGTCCTCTACCTGCCCGTGCTGCCCGAGACGATCGTCACGACGATGGCGTGCGCCCGCATCGGCGCCGTCGTGTCCCTGGTGTTCGGGGGTTTCTCGGCCGAGGCGCTGCGGTTCCGGGTGGAGGACACCGGCGCGAAGCTCCTGGTCTGCACCGACGGGCAGTTCCGGCGGGGCACCGCGGTCGCGGTGAAGGGCGCCGCGGACGCCGCCGTGGAGGGCCTCGACCACGTCGAGCACGTGCTGGTGCTGCGCCGCACGGGCGAGCAGACCCCCGACGTGCCCTGGACCCCGGGCCGGGACGTGTGGTGGCACGAGCTCGTGGACCGGCAGTCGGCCGAGCACGAGGCGCCCAGCTTCGACGCCGAGAACCCGCTGTTCATCATCTACACCTCCGGCACCACCGGGAAGCCCAAGGGCCTCGTGCACACCAGCGGCGGCTACCTGACGCACACGTCGTGGTCGCACTGGGCGGTGTTCGACGTCAAGGACGACGACGTGTACTGGTGCCAGGCGGACCTGGCGTGGGTGACGGCGCACTCGTACGAGATGTACGGGCCGCTGTCCAACGGCGTGACCCAGGTCATCTACGAGGGGTCCCCGCTGACCCCGCACCCCGGCCGCCACTTCGAGGTCATCGAGAAGTACGGGGTGACGATCTACTACACCGCCCCGACCCTGGTGCGGACGTTCATGAAGCACGGCCCCGAACTGCCCGCCCGGTTCGACCTGTCGTCGCTGCGGCTGCTCGGCTCGGTCGGTGAGGCCATCAACCCCGAGGCCTGGTCGTGGCTGCACCGCGAGGTCGGCGGCGGGCGCTGCCCGATCGTGGACACCTGGTGGCAGTCCGAGACGGGGGCCGCGGTCGTCGCGCCGCTGCCCGGGGTCACGCCGCTCAAGCCCGGGTCGGGCACCGTCCCGCTGCCGGGGCTGTCGGCCACCGTCGTGGACGAGGCGGGGGACGAGGTGGGGCCCGGCGAGCAGGGCGTCCTGGTCATCACGAAACCCTGGCCCGGCATGGCCCGCACGGTGTGGCGCGACCACGAGCGGTTCGTCCGGAGCTACTGGGAGCCGTACGCGGACCGGGGGTACTACCTCGCCGGGGACGCCGCGACCAAGGACGCCGACGGGTACATCTGGATCGGCGGCCGCATCGACGACGTGCTGAACGTCTCCGGCCACCGGCTGTCGAGCATCGAGCTGGAGTCGGCGCTCGTCTCGCACCCGCGCGTCGCGGAGGCCGCCGTCGTGGGGGCGCCGGACGAGACCACGGGCCAGCGGATCGTGGCGTTCGTCATCCTGCGCGGCGACGGCCCGGCCGACGTCGCCGCCGAGCTGCAGCGGCACGTCGCGCACGTGGTCGGGCCCGTCGCCCGGCCGCGCGACGTCGTCGTCGTCCCGGACCTGCCGAAGACGCGCTCGGGGAAGATCATGCGCCGGCTGATGGCCGACCTGACCGCTGGCCGCGGCGGCGGGGACGTGACCTCGCTGCAGGACGAGACGGCCCTGGCCGCGGTCGAGACGGCCTGGGCGCAGTACGTGAACTCCCGCTGACCGTCCCCACCCCTCCGTGATCGGGCACTCCCCTCCCGGAGCGCTCGATCACGGAGGGGTCGGGGGTCAGAAGCGGGCGGTGAAGCGGCCGGGGCGGAACGGGGCCAGCAGCGGGTTCGGCCGCCCGGTGAGGACCTCGCGGGCGGTGAACTCCCCCAGGACCAGGCCCAGGGTGGCGCCGCTGTGGGTGAACAGGACGTGCAGGCCCTCGACGCCGTCCACGGCGCCGACGACGGGTTCGCCGTCCCCGGGGATCGGCTTGCGGCCCACGCCGTAGCCGTCGAGCTGCAGCCCGGGGTTGCCGGCCAGGACGCGGGAGGCCTCGGCCAGCAGACCCTCCAGCGTGCTGTCCTTGACCTCGTAGTCGCCCTCGCCGTGGATCACGACCTCCTCCTCCGACCACGCCGAGTCCAGCACCAGCGCCCCGCCGGGCGCCGGGCGCACCGCGACGCGCGGGGTGTTCAGGACCGCGCGCAGCGCCACGTCGACGGGTCCGGTGCGCAGCAGCAGCGAGACCGGGGAGTCGTCGGGGACGGTGAGGCCGAGCTCGGCCACGTCGCGCGGGACCCGCGGGCCGGTCGCCAGCACGACGGCGTCGGCGGCGAAGGTGGCCCCGGAGTCGGTCGTCACACCGGTGACGCGCCCGCCCTCGACGACGGGGTGGGCCCGGCCGGTGCCGGTGTGCAGACGGCCGCCCGCGGCGCGGAACCCCGCCAGCAGCACCCCGGCAGCCAGCGGCAGGTCCACCCAGCCCTCCCCCGGGTTGAAGACCGCGCCCTCGGCGGCCACGGCGGACGGGTCGACGCCCGGGGTCCAGGCGGCGACCTGCTCGGGGGCCAGCCACACCGAGTCGTAGCCGATGGCGAGCTCGTGGGCGTGGCGCTCGCGGAAGCTCTCCCCCGGGGCCGCCCAGGTCAGGCCGCCGTCGAAGCGCAGGCCCTCCCGCAGGCCCCCCTCGTGACCGTGGCGGGCGGCGAAGGTGTGCCAGCGGTCGATGCCGACGGTGCGCAGCAGGTGGTAGGCGTCGCTGCGGGCCCCGGCGGAGTTCAGCCACGACAGCGACCGGCCGCTGGCCCCGGAGGCGACGTCGGCCTCGGTGACGAGGTCGACCGACGCCCCGGCGCGGGCCAGGTGGGCGGCCGTGGAGGCGCCGAGGATGCCGGCGCCGACGACGACGACCCGGGCGGTGGAGGTGCTCATGGTTCTCTCTTCCGATCGTGGAGCGGGGTCCGCTGGGTGCGGGGTCCGCTGGGTGCGGGGTTCGGTGGGGGCGGGCTCAGGCGGCCGCGCGCACCCGGTCCAGGACGTCGAGGACCGCCACGGCGTCGGTGGGGACGACGGGCAGCGGTGCCCCGCGCAGCAGGCTGTCGGCCAGCCCGCGGTAGAACGCGGGGTAGTCGCCGGGGGCCACCGGGACCTCGGCCGGGGCGTCGACGGTCCCGCCGCGGGCCGGGGCGCTGCGCACCCCGTACCCGGGGGCACCGGGGGTCAGCCCGGCGGCCAGCTGCTGCTCCTGCGGGTCCAGGCCGTCGACGCCGAACGCGCCGCGCTCGCCCAGCACGTGGAACCGCGGGCCGGGCAGCGCCGCGACGGCGCTCATCCACAGGTGGGAGCGGACCCCGCTCGCGTGGTGCAGGGCGACGAAGGCGTCGTCCTCGGGGCCGTCGCCGGGGCGGCGCCGGTCGAGCTCGGCGGTGACGGAGTCGACGGGACCGAACAGCTGCAGGGCCTGGTCGACGAGGTGGGTGCCGAGGTCGGCGAGGATCCCGCCGCCCTCGGCGACGGGGGCGTCCATCTTCCACGCCTTGCCGCCGGACGGTTCCCACCAGGTGAAGCGCGAGGTGAAGCGGTGCACCCGGCCCAGGGTGCCCTCGGCCAGCAGCCGGCGCAGGGTCAGGAAGTCCCCGTCCCATCGGCGGTTCTGGAACACCGTGAACGGCGTCCCGGTGGCGCCGGCCACGTCGAGCAGTTCCCGGGCGCCGGCCGCGTCCACGGCCAGGGGCTTGTCGACGACCGTGGCGAGCCCCGCCCGCAGCGTGCGGGTGGCGAGGTCGACGTGGGTGGCCGGCGGGGAGGCGAGCACGACGAGGTCGAGCTCGCCGCGACGGGTCAGGACCTCCTCGGGCGAGGCCACCACGGCCACCCCGGGCAGGGCGGCGCGGGCGGCGGCCGCGCGGGCGGGGTCGCGGGTGACGACGACGTCGACGGAGAAGTCCGGGTCGGCGGCCAGCAGCGGGCCGTGGAACACCGACCCGGCGGTGCCCCAGCCGACGACGGCGGTGCGCAGCGCGCTCACAGGACCTCCGCCAGGAAGCGGCGCAGGCGCTCGCTGCGGGGCTGCTCGAACAGCTGCGCGGGCGGGCCGGCCTCGACGACGCGGCCCTCGTCCATGAAGACGACCTGGTCGGCGACGCGGCGGGCGAACCCCATCTCGTGGGTCACGACGACCATCGTCATGCCCTGCCGACCCAGGGTCGCCATGAGGTTCAGGACGCCCTTGACCAGTTCGGGGTCCAGGGCGCTGGTCACCTCGTCGAAGAGCATGACCTCGGGGTCCATCGCCAGGGCGCGGGCGATGGCGACGCGCTGCTGCTGACCGCCGGACAGGTCACGGGGCCGGTGGTCGGTGCGCTCGGCCAGCCCCACCTCGGCGAGGCGGGCGTGCGCGCGGCGCAGGGCCTCGGCCCGCGGGACGCCGGCGACGGAGCGGGGGGCCAGTGCCACGTTCTCCAGGGCGGTGTGGTCGGGGAAGAGGTTGAAGTGCTGGAACACCATGCCGATGCGCCGGCGCAGCCGGTGGGGCTGCTGGCCCAGGGTGCTGGTGCCGGCGAGCAGGACGTCGCCGCCGCTGGGTTCGTGCAGCCGGTTGATCCCGCGCAGCAGGGTCGACTTGCCCGAGCCCGAGGGGCCGATGACGCAGGTGGTGCTGCCGGCGGGGACGGTGAACGTCACCCCGCGCACGACCTCGACCGGGCCGTAGGACAACCGCACGTCGCGCAGGTCCAGGGCGGAGCCGGCGTAGGTGCGTTCGGGGGCGGCGGTGTCCTGCACGACAGGCCCTCCGGCGGTGGGGGTCTCGACGGTGGGTTCCTCGGCGGTGGGTCTCACAGACTGCTCCCGCGGGGTCCGGCGGGCGCGGAGGGCGCCAGTTCGGCGACCTCGTCGAGCCCGCTCCTGGGCGGTGTGGGGACGCGGCGGCCGGTGCGGAACCGGGCGTCGACGACGTTGACCACGTGGGTCAGCGGAACGGTGATGACGAGGTAGAACACGCCGGCCAGCACCAGCGGGGACAGGTTCCCGGACAGCACCGCGGCGTCCTGGCCGACGCGGAACAGTTCCCGCTCGGAGGTCAGCAACCCCCGGAAGTACACGAGGCTGGAGTCCTTGACGATGGCGATGAACTGGTTCACCAGGGCGGGCAGCACCCGGCGCACCCCCTGCGGCACGACGACCAGGCGCATGGCCCGGCCGTAGCTCATGCCGAGCGCGCGGCAGGCCTCGAGCTGACCGCGGTCCACGGCCTGGATGCCGGCGCGGAAGATCTCCCCGAGGTAGGCGCTGGAGATGAGGGCCAGCGCGATGATGCCCAGCGGGTAGGGCGAGGGCCCGAACACCGACTGGCTGAACCGGGCGAAGCCCTGGCCGATGAGCAGGATGGTGAGGATGGCCGGCAGCCCGCGGAACACGTCGGTGTAGACGCGGGCCGGCACGCGCAGCCACCGCGACGTCGAGATCCCCATGAGGGCCACGACCATCGCGAGCACGGTGCCGATGACGGTGGCGGCCACCGAGATGACCAGCGTGTTCTTCAGGCCGGTGGCCAGCAGCTGCGGCAGGACCTGCAGCATCGCGTGGCCGTCGAGGAACGTCCGGGAGATGGTGTCGAACCAGGTCACGAGCCCGTCCCGTCAGGAGGCCGACGGCGTGCCGGACGGTGCGCCGGACGCAGTGGGCGAGGCGGTCCGCTCAGCGCTGGGCAGGTACTGCTCGGGCATCGGCGACCCCGGGAACCACTTCTCGTACAACGTCTTCCAGGTGCCGTCCTCCATGGCGGCGCGCAGGTTCTCGTTCAGCGCGTCGCGCAGGGCCGTCTTGCCCTTGGCGATCGCGAAACCGGCGGGGGCGTCGAAGCTGGGGATGTCCTCGGCGTCGACGAGCCCGAACTGCTGCACGTAGGACTTCGCGGCCTCGTGGTCGAGGAAGTGCGCGTCGACGCTGCCGCCGTTGAGGGCCGACACGGCGGCGTTGTTGTCCGGGAAGCGGACGAGGTCGGCGTCGGGGAAGTTCTTGGCGGCGTAGGCGTCCTGCAGGGTGCCCTGCACGACGCCGAGGCGCCGGCCGGCCAGGCTCTTCGCCGAGGTCACGCCGGAGGTGGGCGTGGTCAGGACGCTGAGGTACCCGGCGAGGTAGCCGTCGCTGAAGTCGACGGTCTGCCTGCGCTGGTCGGTGACGCCGATGGCGGCGACGCCGGCGTCGAACTGGCCGTTGGCCACGCCGGGCAGGATCGCGGTGAAGTCCTGGCCGGTGAAGGTGACCTCGGTGATCCCCATCCGCTCCGCGACGTCGCGGAACAGCTCGACGTCGAACCCGGTGAACTCCCCCGTCGCGTCGGTGAACGTGTACGGCTTGGCGTCGCCGAGGCTGGCCACCCGCAGGGTGCCCGGCTGGATGAGGCCGTAGGGGTCGTCCTCCGTGGCGGAGGACGGGCCGGAGGAGCTGCAGGCGCTGACGGCGAGCCCTGCCGCGGCGAGCGCCGAGGCGAGGACGGCCCGTCGGGTCGTGTGGCGTGTCATGGGTCGACCGTTCCGTGAGGTGGGCGAGGAGCTTTGAGACCGGTCTCAAACAGCTGCGTATGAGACCGGTCTCAATGGGGAACGTCAGTAACGTAGGCTTCCCGCCGACGGCTGGTCAACCCCCCGCGTTTCCTCCGTGTTAAGAATTCCCCGTGCCCCGCCGAGGAGACCGACGATGACCGAGCCCCCCCGACGCCGGGAACCGACCACCGCCGACGTGGCCCGCCGCGCGGGGGTCGCCAAGGCCACCGCCGCCCGCGCCCTCGGCGGGTACGGCTCGGTGAGCCCGGAGGTCCGCGAGCGCGTCACCGCCGCCGCGCGGGCCCTGGGCTACCGGCCCAACGAACTCGCCCGCAGCATGGGCACCGGGCGCTCGCGCACCATCGGCCTGGTCGTCGGCGACATCGAGAACAGCTACTTCGGGCTGGCCACCCGCGCGATCTCCGAGGTCGCCCACGCCGCCGGGTACGAGGTCGTCCTGGTCAACACCGCCGAACGGCACGCCGACGAGGCCGACGCGGTGCGGCTGCTGCTCGACAAGCGCGTCGACGGGCTCGTCGTCGTCCCGGCCGCCTCCTTCGACGCCGGCCACCTGCGCGCCGCCTGCGCCACCGGGCGTCCCGTCGTCCTGCTGGACCGCCGCCGCGACGACGTCCCGGCGCTGTCGGTGGGCGTCGACGTCGTCCCGGCCGTGCGGGAGCTGACCGGGGCGCTCCTGGCGGCCGGGCACCGCCGCATCGCCTACCTGACGTCGCTGGAGCCGGAGTTCGACCACCCCGACCTGGAGCTCATCAGCTCCCCCATCGCCGACCGCCTGCTCGGGATGCGTCAGGCCTTCGCGGCCGCGGGAGTGCCCTTCGCCGACGACCTGGCCCTCTTCGGCGCCCACTCCCCCGCCGCGACCGCCGCCCTCGTCGACCGCGCGCTGGAGGGCCCCGACCCGGCCACGGCCGTCGTCTCCTCCGACGCGGTCATCGCCCTCGACGTCCTCACCCGGCTGCGCGAACGCGGCGAGGACCTGCCCGAGCGCCTGTCCTTCGCCAGCTTCGACGACGCCCCCTGGGCGCCCCTGGTGGACCCGGCCGTGACCGCCGTCCAGCAACCCATCCAGCAGGTCGGTGCCGAGTGCGCCCGCCTGCTGCTGGAGCAGGTCCGCAGCCCCGGCGACGGGCCGGACCCCGGCGCGGCCCCGGTCGTCCGGTCCTTCCCGGCGCGCGTGGTGCACCGCGCCTCCATCGGCCCCGCACCCGGCCCCCGCCGCTGAGGCGGGCGACCGGCGCACGGGTGCGCACGGGTCAGGCCGGGTCGGTACCGCCGGCCTGCGCGGCCGCCTCGAGGTCCATCCAGCTGGTCTCCCAGATGTGGCCGTCGGGGTCGAGGAAGCTCGTCCCGTACATCCACCCGAAGTCCACCGAGGGCGCGTACTCGGCGCCGCCGTTGGCCAGGGCCCTCGCCTTGAGCGCGTCGCACTCCTCGCGGTCGGCGCAGGAGAGGGCGAGCATGAACTCGTTCGAGCCCTTCGGCGCCGGGTCGGTGTGCAGGAACTGCTTCCACTTCCCCGGCTCGTGCACGAGGACGATGACGTTCTCCTCCAGCACGACGCACGCGGTGGTCTCGTCCTCGAACTGCGGGTTCAGGGAGAAGCCCAGGGCCGTGAAGAACGCCTTGCTGGCCTCCTTGTCGGCGACCGGCAGGTTGATGAAGGCCATGCGCATGATCGACTCCCCGTCGTCCGGGCCGGTCCTCCGGCCTCCCTGCCCCTACCGACCCGGCCGAACCGGGGAAGTCATCGGTCAGAGGTTCGGGAACCAGAGCCCGATCTCGCGCGCGGCCGACTCCTCCGAGTCCGACCCGTGGACGAGGTTCTGCTGGACCTTCAGGCCCCAGTCGCGGCCCAGGTCGCCGCGGATGGTGCCGGGGGCGGCCGTCGTCGGGTCGGTGGTCCCGGCCAGCGACCGGAAGCCCTCGATGACGCGGTGCCCCTCGACGACGACGGCCAGCACCGGGCCGGAGAGCATGAACTCCACCAGCGGCTCGTAGAACGGCTTGCCCTCGTGCTCGGCGTAGTGGCCGGCGAGGAGCTCGCGGGTCGCGGTGCGCAGCTCCACCGCGACCAGGGTGTAGCCCTTGGCCTCGATGCGCCGCAGCACCTCCCCGGAGAGGTTGCGCTTGACACCGTCGGGCTTCACGAGGACCAGGGTCCGCTGCGTCTCAGTCACACGGGCGACCCTAGCGGGACGGCTCCCGCCGTCGGGGTGTGCACTGGACCCGTGCACCGCGAGCGCCCGTCCCGCGTCCGGGGCGCGGTCGTGTGGACGAGCACGCCGACCGGCCCCGGCTCCGGTCTCGTGCTGCCCGACGGGTGCGTGGACCTGCTGTGGCGCAGCGACCGCGAGGAGGTCCTGGTGGCGGGGCCGGACACCGGGGCCAAGGCCGTGGAACCGGTGGCGGGGGTGACGTGGACGGGGTTGCGGTTCGCTCCCGGGCACGCCCCGGCGGTGCTGGGCGTCCCGGCCGCGGAGCTGCGGGACGCCCGCGTCGCGCTGGCCGACCTGTGGGGAGCGGCGGCGGCGCGGCGGGTGGCCGAGCAGGTCGCGGCGGCCCCCGGCGCCGGGCTGGAGGCGCTGGCCGCCGGGATCGACCCGGACCCGTCCCTGACCCGCGCCGCGAGGCTGCTGGCCTCCGGGCGGGCGGTGGCCGACGTCGCCGACGCGCTGGGCGTGGGGGTGCGGCAGCTGCACCGGCGCAGCCTGGACGCCTTCGGGTACTCCCCGCAGCTGCTGGGCCGGGTGCTGCGGTTCCGGCGGGCGGTCGCCGCGCTGCGGGCCGGGACCCCTCCCGCGCAGGTGGCCGCGCAGGCGGGGTTCACCGACCAGGCGCACCTGTCGCGCGAGGTCCGGGTCTTCGCGGGGACGACCCCGGGGGCGCTGCGTCAGGCCAGCTCGGCGAACAGGTCCACCGACCCGCCGTCGGGGTCCAGCACGGTCGCGTAGCGCTGCCCCCAGGGCGCGTCGAACGGGGCGAGGTGGGCGCCGGCGCCGTCGGCGGTGAGCTCGGCGAACAGCGCGTCGACGTCGGCGGGGCGCTCGCAGCGGAACGCCAGGCCGATCCGGTTGCCGGCGGTCTCCCGCGCGTACGACGGGTCGAAGCCGCGGACGGTCTCCTCGGTGTCCCAGGCCAGGCGCAACCCGCCGGGCAGGGTCGTCTCGACGTGCGGGGCGGTGTCGGCGTCGGCGGGCACGTCCAGGCCGAGGCGGCGGTAGAAGGCCAGCGAGGCCGCCATGTCGACGACGACCATCCCGATGAGGTCCAGCTGCGGTGTGGGCACGACCCCAGCCTGGCCCACCGGGGCGTGCGGGGTCTTGGACGGATCGGACAGGATGGGCCGGTGCGTCACGACCGCGAGGACACCGCCGCCCAGGAGACCGCGCTGCGCCGGGCGCGGGAGGAGGCCGCGAGCGTGCTCGCGGAGCTGGCCGCCGAGGCGAAGGCGCTGTCGCGGGCGTACGCCGGGCGCAGCGCCCGCACCCCGGACGGGTCGGCGCTCGCGGGGCTGGTCGACGCGGCCCGCCGGGCCGAGGAGGCCGTCGACATGGCCGCGCACGACCTGGCCACGGCGCGCGGCGAGGACGCCTGACCGGTTCCGTGGCCGGGCCGTGACGCGCTGTGGATGACCCTGTCGGGGCCGGGTCCCGATGTGCGGTGATCGCGGAGCGGGTGGGACCATCGAGGACGGGCTCCGGCAGACCGGGGCACCACCGGTTGTTCCAGGAGGCCCGTGATGAGTCAGGACAGGTCGCACGACGTCGGAGCGGGAGCCGACGCCGACGACGGCAAGCGCACCACCACCAAGGTGGTGATGATCTCCGTGGTGGCCGCGATCGGCGGTTTCCTCTTCGGGTTCGACACCTCGGTGGTCAACGGGGCGGTCGACGCGATCACCGGCCAGTTCTCCCTGTCGGAGGGCCTGTCCGGTTTCGCCGTGTCGTGCGCCCTGCTGGGTGCGGCGGTCGGCGCCTGGTTCGCCGGGCGCATCGCGGACCGCTTCGGCCGCAAGGCCGTCATGATCATCGGCGGTGTCCTGTTCGCGGTCAGCGCGGTCGGGTCGGCGTTCGCGTTCGCCGTGTGGGACCTCATCCTGTGGCGCGTCGTCGGCGGGGTCGGCGTGGGCGTCGCCTCCGTCATCGCGCCCACCTACATCGCCGAGGTCGCCCCGGCCCACGTCCGCGGCCGGCTCGCCTCGCTGCAGCAGCTGGCCATCACCGTCGGGATCTTCGCCGCGCTGCTGTCGGACGCGTTCATCGCCAACACCGCCGGCGGCGCCGCGAACACGACGTGGCTGGGCTGGGAGGCGTGGCGGTGGATGTTCGTCGTCGGGGTCGTCCCGTCGGTCGTGTGGGCGCTGCTGGCGCTGTCCGTGCCGGAGTCCCCGCGGTACCTCATCGCCAAGGGCCACACCCAGCGCGCCGGTGAGGTGCTGCGCGAGGTGCTCGGCACCAAGAGCCTGGACGCGGTGCAGCGCAAGGTCACCGACATCAAGAACTCGATGCGGCGCGAGCACGACCCGAGCCTGCGCGACCTGCGCGGGCCGCGGTTCGGCCTGCTGCCGATCGTGTGGGTCGGGATCCTGCTGTCGGTGCTGCAGCAGGGCGTCGGCATCAACGTGATCTTCTACTACTCCACCACGCTGTGGCAGGCCGTCGGGTTCCAGGAGTCCGACGCGTTCACGACGTCGGTCATCACCTCGGTGACGAACGTGGTCGTGACGTTCATCGCGATCGCGATGGTCGACAAGGTCGGCCGCAAGCCCCTGCTGACCGTGGGGTCGGCCGGGATGTTCGTCTCGCTGCTCGTGATGGCCATCGCGTTCTCGCAGGCCGGCGGCACCACCGAGAACCCCTCGCTGCCGGACCCGTGGGGCCCGATCGCGGTGGTCGCGGCCAACGTGTACGTCATCTCGTTCGGGGCGACGTGGGGCCCGGTCGTGTGGGTGCTGCTGGGTGAGATGTTCCCCGGCAAGATCCGCGCCGCCGGGCTGGCCGTGGCCGCCGCCGCGCAGTGGCTGGCGAACTTCGCGATCTCGACGAGCTTCCCGGCGCTGGCCTCGCTCGGGTTGCAGTTCGCCTACGGGCTGTACGCGCTCATCGCGCTGCTGTCGTTCGTCTTCGTGCGCAGGGCCGTGCAGGAGACGAAGGGCCGCGAACTGGAGGAGATGGGCGAGGAGCCCGCGAAGGCCTGAGGCACCCGCACGCACGACGGCGCCCCCCGGCTCGTGGCCGGGGGGCGCCGTCGTGCGTGCGGGGTCGGTCCGGGGTCAGACGTCCCGACCGGCCCGCTGGCGCACGTTGCGGTAGACGACGAAAGCCAGTACCAGGAGCAGCGCTCCGTAGATGGTGACCGAGATGCCGCTGCCGACGAGGGCCCCGTAGTCCCCGCCCGAGGACAGCAGCGCGTTGCGCAGACTGGTCTCGGCCAGCGGACCGAGGACGACGCCGATCATCACCGGTGCCAGCGGGAAGCCGAACCGCCGCAGCAGGAAGCCGATGAACCCGACGCCCAGCACGAGGAGCAGGTCGGTCACGGCCGCGGACGTCGCGTACACGCCCAGACCGCAGAAGACGGCGATCCCGGCGTACAGGTAGTGGCGCGGGATCTTCGTCAGCTTCGCCCACATCGGCGCGAACGGGAGGTTGAGGACCAGCAGCACCACCAGGCCGATGAACAGGCTGGCCAGGAGGGTCCACACGAGGTCGGCGCTGCGGTCGAACAGCAGCGGGCCGGGCTGCAGGCCGTACTGGCGGAACGCGGCGAGCATGATGGCCGCGGTCGCCGACGTGGGCAGGCCCATGGCCAGCAGGGCCCCGATGGCGGTGCCGGCGGTGGCGTTGCCGGCCGCCTCGGGGGCCGCCAGGCCGCGGATGGCGCCCTTGCCGAACTGCGGGTCGACCCGCCGCCGGTCCAGGACCCGTTCCCCGCCGTAGGCCAGGAAGGTGGGGATCTCCGCCCCGCCGACGGGGATGACGCCGAACGGGGCGCCGATCCCGGCCCCCCGCAACCAGGCGGGGGCGGCCTCGCGCACCTCGGCCCGCGACAGGTAGGGCCGCCCGGTCAGCTCGTGCAACCGGCCCGGGCGGGTCCGGTGCACGCGCGAGGCGACGTGCAGGACCTCCCCCAGGGCCAGGACGCCCACCGTGATGACGATGATGCTGATCCCGTCGAAGAGCTGCGGCGCACCGAAGGTGAAGCGCTGCGCCCCGGAGATGCCGTCGATGCCGACGACGGCGAAGCTCAGCCCCAGGAACAGGCTCGTCATCCCCTTGACCATCGAACCGCCGACGACGGAGGCGGTGGCGACGAAGGCCAGGACGGACAGAGCGAGGTACTCCGCGGGCCCGAACTCGACGGCGAGGTCAGCCAGCTTCGGGGCGAACAGCACGACGATCACGCAGGAGATCAGGCCTCCGGTGAAGGCACCGATCGCCGCGGTCGCCAGCGCCTGGGGAGCCCGGCCCGTCAGGGTCATCCGGTGCCCCTCGAACGTGGAGGCGATCGCCGTGGAACCCCCGGGGGTGTTGACCAGGATCGCCATCGTCGAGTCGCCGAACAACCCGCCGAAGTACACGCCGGCGAACATGATGAAGGCGGCCGTCGGGTCGAGGGTGAAGGTCACCGGTAGCAGCAGGGCCACGGCCATCGACGACCCCAGGCCCGGCAGGACGCCGACAGCGGTGCCCAGGAGGGCCCCCACGACGACCCAGAGCAGGTTCATCGGCGTGAACGCCTGCGTGAGCCCGCCCGCGAGCAGTTCGAGCGACTCCATCAGAGCACCCCTCCCAGGATCCCGGCGGGCAGGTGCAGGCCGAGGCCGGCGGAGAAGGCGACCTGCACGGCGCAGGACAGGACGAGGGCGATCCCGACGTCCTTGAGCGGGGACCCGGACCCCATGGCCCAGGCGATCACCCAGAACATCAGGGCGGCGGACAGGATCCAGCCGAGCGGGTTCAGCAGCAGAGCGAAGGCGAGGAACCCGGCGAGCACCAGACCCACGGTCCGCCAGTCGGTGAAGGTCGACGCCCGGCGCCGCCCCGGGCCGCCGGTCCCCTCGACCTGCTCGACCTCCTCGACCCCGTCGGTGTCCGACGGCGGTTCGCGGTGGCGCAGGTAGTGCACGGTCAGCAGGACGGCCAGCGCGTAGCAGCCGACCGCCAGCAAGGTGGGGAAGAACTTCGGCCCGGGGGGTTCGGCGCTGGCCGGCACCGTCATGGTCGCGAGGCCGACGGTCAGGTAGACCGCGAACGCCAGCACCAGGACCGCGACGACGAGGCCGCTGCGCCCGGCACCGGGACGGGAGCCGGCGGTGGTGGGGGGGTGCTCGGTCGCCGACGTCATCGCCCGCTCCCCCCGGCCTTGACGGCCACCACCGGCACCGAGGCACCTAGGAGGATGCTCTGGGCCTGCGAACCCATGAGGAACTTGCCGACGGGCGACCGGCGACGGACCCCGACGACGATCATCGCGACGTCGAGCTCCTGCGCGGTGTCGAGGAGGTCCTCCGCGGGTGCGGGCGCGGAGGCGGGCGGCCCGACCCAGCGCTCGTCCTCCCGCGCGATCCCGTGCGGCGGGGTGAGGTGACGGTCGTCGCCCGTTGGACGGCCCTCGAGGTCGAAGACGACGACGGGGTACTGGAGACGGGCCGCGAGGTCGCGGCCCTGCTCCAGCGCCGCCTCGCCCTCGGCGGTGCGGCTGTAGGCGACCAGAAGGGTCACGGGTTGCTCCTCGCTGTGCGTGCGGAGTGGTCGTGGGGAACGGGGTGACGCCGGTCAGTAACCCAGGCCGGTCCAGATGCGGTTCACCGTCTCGGTCTGGGCCGCCAGGTCGTCGCGGAACTCCTGACCGACCATGAACGTGTCGGTCCACTGGTTGCGCTCCAGGGCCTGCCGCCACTCCGCGGACTCCACGACCTCGGTGACGATGGCTTCGAGTTCCTGCCGGGCGGTGTCGCTCAGACCGGGCGGGGCGACGATGCCGCGCCAGTTGGTGAGGGTGACGTCGTACCCCTCCTGCCGCAGGGTCGGTACGTCGATGAAGTCGACGGGTTCGGTGGCCGAGACCGCGAGGGCCTTCAACCGACCGGCCTCGACCTGGTCGGAGAAGTCCGCCCAGCCGCTGACCGAGGCCGCGATGGTGCCCGACAACAGGGACGTGGCGAGCTCACCGCCGCCGGAGTAGGCGACGTAGTTGACGTCGAGCGGGTCGATGCCCACGGCCTGCGCGAGCTGGGCGATGATCATCTGGTCGACGCTGCCGAGGGAGCCGCCGCCGAAGGCGAAGGCGTTCGGGTCCTGAGCCCAGGCGGCGACGAGGTCGCCCACCGAGTCGTAGGGCGAGTCGGCGGGGACGACGACGACGTCGTAGTCGTCGGTGAGCCGGGCGATGGGGGTGACGTCGCCCAGCGTGCGGGGGGAGCTGTTGACGCGGATCGCGCCGAGCATCGTGATCCCCATCATCATCAGGGTCTGGGTCTCGCCGTCCATCTGGGCGAGCTCGTTGAGCCCGATGGTCCCGCCCGCGCCGGGGATGTTGAGGACCTGGCTGTTGTTGACGATGCCGTCGGCCCGCAGCACCTGCTGGATCTCCCGCGCGGCACCGTCCCAGCCGCCCCCGGCCGCGGCGGGGGCGATGAGGTTGAGCTGCGCGCGCGCGGTCGCCCCGGTGTCGCCGGAGGCGGCGTCGCGGACACCGGCCACGACGAGCGCTGCACCCACGGCGACGGCGAAGCCGCGGAGCACCCGAGCCCGGGTGGGGCCGGTGGTCGTGGGCGGTGGGGGGACGGAGGTCACGTCGGTCGGCACTGGGGTTCTCCTCGTCGAGAGCGTGCTCATAACCTATAGCGACATGGTGGACTTGGCCCCACACCACGTCAAGCGGGGCGGAAGAGGGCTGCACGGGCCCGTGCGCGAGGACACAGGCCATAAGCTGCAAGCGTGAAGGTGACGAGCGACCGGATCCTGCGGTTGGGCGTGCTGCACGGCGACGGCATCGGGCCCGAGATCGTGCCCGCAGCCGTGCGCGTCGTCGACGCGGCCGCTGCGGCGATCGGCTCCCCCGCTCCGCGGTGGCAGGAACTACCCATGGGGCACCGCGCTCTGCAGGAGGAGGGCGAGCCGCTGTCCGAGGCGACCCTGGAGGTCCTGGCCGGTCTCGACGGCTGGGTCCTGGGTCCCCACGACAGCGCTTCCTACCCCCCGCCGCACCGGTCCCGGCTCAATCCCAGCGGCCGGATCCGCAAGCACTTCGACCTCTTCGCCAACGTCCGTCCCGCGCGGGCGCTGCCCGGGGGCGACCCCGTGGTGCCCGGTACGGACCTGGTCATCGTGCGCGAGAACACCGAGGGCTTCTACGCCGACCGCAACACCTTCGCCGGCACCGGCGAGATGATGCCGACCCCCGACGTCGCGATCGCGCACGGCATCGTCACCCGCGCCGGGACCGAGCGGATCGCCCACGAAGCCTTCCGGCTGGCCCGCACGCGGCGGCGGCACGTCACCGTCGTCCACAAGGCGAACGTGCTGCCCCTGACCACCGGCCTGTTCCGGGACGTCGTGCGCGAGGTCGGCCTGTCCTACCCCGACGTGCAGTTGGACGACCTGCACGTGGACGCGGCCGCCGCGCGCCTGGTCCGACGAGCCGACGAGTTCGACGTGATCGTGACGGAGAACATGTTCGGCGACGTCCTGTCCGACCTGGCCGGCGAGGTGGCCGGGTCCCTGGGCACGGCCTCGTCGATCAACTGCTCGCGCTCCCGGGCGATGGCACAGGCGGCGCACGGGTCGGCCCCGGACATCGCCGGGCGCGACCTGGCCAACCCGACCGCCGTGATCCTGTCCACGGCGGCGCTGCTGCGCTGGCTCGCGGCCCACCACGCGGACGCCGCGAGCGCTCGGACCGCCGACCGGGTCGAGGCCGCGGTGCTGCGCACGATCGCGACCGGGACGTCGACGCCCGACCTGGGCGGGCGGTCGGGCACCGCCGCCTTCGTCGAGGCGGTCGTGACCGCCACGCGCGAACCCTGACCGCACCCACCCCGGCGCGGCGGGTCGTGACCGTCGCCCCCGAGCACAGGAGGAGCCCCGTGGCCCCCGAGCAGGAGCTGTTCGCGACCAAGAGCGATTTCGCCTACCGGGCGGTGCGGCACCGCATCCTGGGCGGGGAGGTCGAACCGGGGCAGGTCCTGAACCAGGCCGCGCTGGCCAAGGACCTGGGGATCAGCACGACGCCGCTGCGCGAGGCCCTGCGCCGGCTGCGCTCGGAGGGGCTGGTGGAGCTGGAGTCCCACCGCGACGCCCGGGTGACGCCGCTGAGCGCCGGTGAGGCTCAGGACCTGCTGGAGGTGCGGCGCAGCCTGGACCCGCTGGCGGTGTCGCTGGCAGCCCAGCGGCGCACCGAGGCCGACGTGACGGCGATGCGGGCAGCCCTGGCGGAGGTCAGCTCACTGGGTCAGCACCCGACCTACGAGGAGCTCATCGCCCACCGCCGCCTGCACCGCGCCCTGTACAGCGCCTCGCACAACGAGGTGCTCACCACGACGCTCGACGGGCTGTGGGACACCGCGGACCGGTACCGGCGCGCCGGCGCCCGCAGCGCCGCGGACGAGGGGTACCGCCACCGGAAGGCGCGGGAGCACGCCGAACTGGTGGACCTCGTCGCCCGGGGGGAGGCCGAGCAGGCCGCCGCCCTCATGCTGCAGCACATCGACACGAGCCTGGGGGCGCAGGCCGCTGCGGCGCTGGCGCAGCCGTCGCAGCCGGCGAGCTGACCCTGCTCCGGGTCGACGGCGTCGTTGACGAAAGAGGTTATAAGCTGCATCTTGTACGGGAGCCCTTCGCGCACCTTCGGGAGACGTCATGACCACACCGGCCCCGCACACCCCGGTCGGCCCGGCCGTCGTCGGCGACCTGGTGCTGCCCGACGGGAGCACCCGTCGCATCCACCGGCTCGCCGGGACCGCCCCCGACGACCTGCCCCGCACGCTGCGCATCGTGCTGGAGAACCTCCTGCAGCACGCCGACGACGAGCGTGTCACCGCCGCCCAGGTCCAGGCCCTGCGCGACTGGGGCACCCCGCAGGCCCGCGCCGAAGCGGTCGAGCTGTTCCCCGCCCGCGCCTTCCTGCACGACACCAACGGCGTCCCCGCCCTCGTCGACCTCGCCGCGATGCGCGACGCCGTGCGCGACGCCGGCGGCGACGCCTCCCGCGTCAACCCCCGCGTCCCCTCCGACCTCGTGGTCGACCACTCCGTCATCGTCGACGTCTTCGGCCGGCCCGACGCCCTGCCCCTGAACGTGGAACGCGAGTACGAACGCAACCTCGAGCGCTACCGCTTCCTGCGGTGGGGGCAGTCGACCCTCGACCGGTTCACCGTCGTCCCCCCCGGCACCGGGATCATGCACCAGGTCAACGTCGAGTTCCTCGCCGCTGTCGTCGTCGACGACGGCGAGGAGCTGCACCCCGACATATGCCTGGGTACCGACTCGCACACCACGATGGTCAACGGCCTGGGCGTGCTCGCCTGGGGCATCGGCGGCATCGAGGCCGAGGCCGTCATGCTCGGCGAGACGATCTCGATGCTGCCGCCGCCCGTCGTCGGCGTCCGCCTGCAGGGCGCGCTGCGCCCCGGCGTCACCGCGACCGACCTCGTCCTGACCATCACCGAACGGCTGCGCCGGCACGGGGTCGTCGGGAAGTTCGTGGAGTTCCACGGCCCCGGCCTGGAGAACCTGCCCGTCAGCGACCGGGTGACGATCTCCAACATGGCGCCGGAGTACGGCGCCACCTGCGGCTGGTTCCCCGTCGACGCCGAGACGATCCGCTACCTGCGCTTCACCGGCCGGTCCGACGCCCACGCCGACGCCGTCGAGGTCTACGCCCGCGAGCAGGGCCTGTGGGCCGACGACCGCCCCATCCGGTACTCCGAGGACCTCGTCGTCGACCTCACCGACGTCGAGCCCTCCCTGGCCGGCCCCCGCCGTCCCCAGGACCGCGTCCCGCTGCAGGACGCCAGGTCCTCGCTGCACGCGGCCCTGGAGGAGTTCGGCACGCCCCCGCGCACCGGCCCCGTGACGGTGGGGCTGGCCGGGGGACCCGCCGGCCTGCGCGACGGCGCGGTCGCCATCGCCGCCATCACCTCCTGCACCAACACCTCCAACCCGGCCGTGATGGTGGCCGCGGGGCTCCTGGCCCGCAACGCCGTCCGCGCCGGACTGCGCACCAAGCCCTGGGTCAAGACGAGCATGTCCCCCGGTTCACGGGTCGTCACCCGCTACCTCGACGACGCGGGCCTGACCCCCGCCCTCGAAACCCTCGGTTTCCACCTCACCGGCTACGGCTGCATGACGTGCATCGGCGCGTCCGGGCCGCTGATCCCCGAGGTGTCGGCCGCCGTCGCCGAGCACGACCTCGCCGTGGCCTCGGTGCTGTCGGGGAACCGGAACTTCGACGGGCGCATCAACCCCGACGTCCGGATGAACTACCTCGCCTCCCCTCCCCTGGTCGTCGCCTTCGCCCTGGCAGGCACCGTCGACGTCGACCTGACCCGTGAACCGCTCGGTACCGGCGCCGACGGCCGGCCGGTGCACCTCGCCGACCTGTGGCCGGACCGCGCCGAGATCGAGGCCGTCACCACCGCGAGCCTGCGCCCGCAGATGTTCACCGAGGTCTACCGGGACGTCTTCACCGGCGACGAGCGCTGGCGCGGCCTCGACGTCGCCGCCGACTCCCTCTTCGCGTGGGACCCCGGCTCCACCTACGTCCGCCGCCCCCCGTACTTCGACGGTTTCACCGTCGAACCGCCCCCGGTCACCGACATCGTCGACGCCCGGGTCCTGGTCAAGCTCGGGGACTCGGTCACCACCGACCACATCGCGCCCGCCGGCGCCATCCCGCGCCGCTCCGAGGCCGCGGCGCACCTGCTGGCCGCCGGGGTCGACCCGCGCGATCTCAACACCTACGCCTCTCGCCGGGGCAACCACGAGGTCATGGTGCGCGGCTGCTTCGCCAACGTCCGACTCCGCAACCAGCTCGTCCCCGGCGTCGAGGGCGGGTTCACCTACGACTTCACCTGCGGGCGGACCGCGACCGTCCACGCTGCGGCGCAGAACTACCGGGCGCAGGGCGTCCCGTCGATCGTCCTGGCCGGACGCGAGTACGGGACGGGCAGTTCCCGCGACTGGGCCGCCAAGGGCCCGGCGCTGCTGGGGGTGCGCGCGGTGCTGGCCGAGTCCTTCGAGCGCATCCACCGCACCAACCTCGTCGGGATGGGCGTCCTGCCCCTGCAGTTCCTCCCCGGGCAGGACGCCGCCAGCCTCGGGCTCACCGGCACCGAGCGGTTCACGGTCCGCGGGCTGAGCGCCGTCGGGGACGGCGAGCGGCCCGGGACCGTCACCGTGACCGCTGACGACCGGGAGTTCGAGGTGCTGCTGCGGCTCGACACCCCCCGCGAGGCGGACTACGTCCGTCACGGGGGGATCCACCGGTACGTGCTGCGGCGGCTCCTGGCCGCCGGCTGAGGCGCTGCCCCTCAGCGCACCACGACGTGGGCCCGGACGGTGCCGTCCTGGACCCAGCCCTTCGCCTCGGCGTACGCGAGCATCCCCTCGAACTGCTCGTCCCAGGTGGCGTCGGCGCCCTCGGCGTGCGCGGTCTCGCGCAGCCAGCCGACGTCGACGCGCACGTGCGCGGCCTCGACGTCCTCGCCCTCGGCGTCGAGGCGGCCCACCGACCCCAGGACGGCGGACAGGTCCGCGACCGTGGTGCCCGCGGGCACCGCGACCTCGAACTCGGTGAAGACGTCCCGGTCCAGCAGTTCCGCCGGCTGGGCGGCGGTGGGGTCGACGGTGATGCGCACGGTGGTCCTCCGGGTGGGTCGGGGCGGGTGGTTCACTGCTCGGCGAGCTTGCGGGCGACCTCGGCCTTCTCCCGGTCGATGCGGCCGCCCAGGCGCAGCGCGAAGAACCAGATGACGGCGAACGCGAACCCGATGCCGAACATCATCGGGACCACGAACCCGCTGGCGACGAGCAGCAGCTGCACGACCCAGCCGACGACGTACCCCGCCCGGGACCGCAGCATCCCGGCGGTCAGCACGCACAGCAGGATCACGGCCCCGCCGACGACGAGGTAGCTCACCTGCCGCTGGTCCATCGGGACCAGCCCGTAGGCGACGAGCGTCGCGAAGAACACCAGTAGGGCCTCGCAGGCCAGCGTGGTCGCCGCGAACAGGCGCTTGGTGCTGCGCTTCACTGCTTGTCCTTCCCCAGCAGGGCCCGGGCGTCCCCGGCGAGCACGACGGAGCCGGCGATGACGACGCCGGCGCCCGAACCGCCGATGCCGCCCCCGGCACCGGCCTCGGACTCGGCCAGGTCGACGGCGGTCGCGACGGCCTGGTCGAGGCGTTCGACGACGTGGACGCGGTCGGCGCCGAAGACGTCCTCGGCCAGTTCGCCGAGCTCGGCCGGTTCCATCCCGCGCGGGGAGCTGGACCGGGTGACGACGACCTCGGCCAGGACCGGTTCGAGGGCGTTCAGGACGCCCTCGACGTCCTTGTCGGCCATGACGGCGACGACCCCGACGAGCCGGCTGAGGGTGAACGCCTCGGCGATGGCCGCGGCCAGCGCTTCGGCCCCGGCCGGGTTGTGCGCGGCGTCGGCCAGGATCAGCGGGGAGGTGCGCAGCACCTCCATCCGGCCCGGGGAGCTGACGTCGGCGAACGCCGCCTCGACCAGCGCCGGCATCAGCGTCCCGCCGGGCATCGCCAGCAGGGCCTCGGCCGCCGACAGCGCGGTCGCGGCGTTCTCGGCCTGGTGGGCGCCGTGCAGCGGCAGGAACACGTCGGTGTAGACGCCGCCACGGGTCCGCAGCGACACCTGCTGCCCGCCGACGGCCAGGGTGCGGGCCTCCACGCCGAAGTCCAGGCCCTCGCGCACCACGGTGACGCGCTCGGCGGCGGCCTTGGCCAGCAGCACCAGGCCCGCCTCCTCCTCCTGCCGGCCCAGGACGACGGTCGAGCCGTGCTTGATGATCCCGGCCTTCTGGCCCGCGATCTCCTCCAGCGTCGACCCCAGCCACGTCTCGTGGTCCATCGAGACGGGCGTGACGACGGCGACGTCGGGCTGCACGACGTTCGTGGTGTCCCACGTCCCGCCCAGCCCGGTCTCG
Source organism: Kineococcus rugosus (assembly GCF_050871975.1). Lineage (NCBI taxonomy): Bacteria > Bacillati > Actinomycetota > Actinomycetes > Kineosporiales > Kineosporiaceae > Kineococcus > Kineococcus rugosus. The sequence goes on from NZ_JBJLSJ010000003.1 coordinate 174,864, forward strand.
ATGACGGCGACGTCGACGGGGGCGTCGGCGAACGCGGCGAAGGCCATGAGGGTGAGGACCTCGAAGAAGCTCAGCCGGGGCTCACCGCGCTCGGCGGCGCGCTCGTCGACGATCGTCACGACCGGTTCGACGTCGTCCCAGGCCCGCACGAACGCGGCGTGCGTGATCGGCTCGCCGTCGATGGAGATCCGCTCGGTGATGTCGGTCAGGTGGGGGCTGGTGAACCGGCCGGTCCGCAGGTCGTGCTCGCGGACGAGGCGCTCGACCATGCGGGCCGTGGACGTCTTGCCGTTCGTGCCGGCCAGGTGCACCACGCGGTAGGACAGCTGCGGGTCGCCCAGCAGGCCGCACGCCTCCCGGACCCGGTCGAGGGTGGGGTGGATGCGGTGCTCGGGGTTGCGGGCCAGGATGGCGTCCACGACCCCGGTGAACCGGTCGTCCTCCTCCTCGGGCGGGGTCGCGGGCACGAGCCGGCCGGTGGAGTCGACCCGCGGGGAGCGGCGGTCCTGCGGGACCCGGCCCCGGCGCAGGCCGTCGGTGCCGAACGCCTCCCCGGTGTCGTCGGAGTCGTCGTCGCGGTCCCGGCCCGGGCCGTCGCCGACCGGCCCGAGGAGTTCTTCGAGCTCGCGGTCGCGGGGGTCGCTCACTGGTCCACCTTCGTCACGGAGATGCGCACCTCGTGGCCCTCGACGGTGCCGACCAGGGTGGCCTGCGCGGGGCTGAGCGCGTCGGCCGAACCGCTGGACCCGAACTGCTGGGCCAGCGTCTCGTCGACGACGAGGCGCTGGTGCGTCACGAGCGCCTCCCAGACCGGGCCGTCGGCCGCCACGGTCAGGCGGATGCGGTCGGACACGTGCAGGCCCGCCTCGCGCCGGGCCTGCTGCACGAGCCGGACGACGTCGCGGGCGATGCCCTCGGCGGCCAGCTCGGGGGTGACGGTGGTGTCCAGGACGACGAACCCGCCGCCGTCGAGCGCGGAGGTCGCCAGCCCCGTCCGCGCCCCCTCGACGACGGTCGTCACCTCGTACTCCCCCTCGACCAGCTCGATGCCGCCGGCCACGACGGTGCCGTCGGGGCGTTCGGCCCAGTCGCCGCTCTTGGACCCCTTGATGGCCTGCTGGACGCTCTTGCCGAGCCGGGGCCCGGCGGCGCGCGCGTTCACGGTGAGCTTGGCGACGACCCCGTGCTCCACCGCCCGCTCGATCGGCCCCAGCGCCACCGACCGGACGTTCACCTCGTCGGCGACGAGCTGCGCGAACGGTTCCAGCGCGGCGGGGTCGGCCACGAGGACCTCGACCTTCTCCAGCGGCAGCCGCACCCGCAGGCCGTTGGCCTTGCGCAGCGCCAGGACGCTGGAGCAGGTCGCGCGGGCCTCGTCCATCGCGGCCACCAGGGCCGGGTCGGCGGGCAGGTCGCCGGCGTCGGGCCAGTCGGTCAGGTGCACCGAGCGGCCCCCCGTGAGGTTGCGCCAGATCTCCTCGGAGAACAGCGGGAGCAGCGGCGCCAGCATCCGCGCGGTCGTCTCCAGCACCGTGTACAGGGTGTCGAAGGCGTCCTTGGCGCGGTCGGACTCCCCGTCCCAGAACGCCGGGCGCGAGCGCCGGACGTACCAGTTGGTGAGGGAGTCCAGGAACTGCCGGGCGGTCTCGCAGGCGCCGGCGATGTCGTAGGCGTCGAGCTGGGCGGTGACCGCCGCGACGGTGTCGTGCAGCTTGGCCAGGACGTAGCGGTCCAGGACGTCGGTCGAGCTGGTCCGCCAGCGCGGGGTGTGGCTGGAGGTCCCGGCGTACAGCTGGAAGAACTGGAAGGTGTTCCACAGCGGCAGCAGGACCTGCCGGACGGAGTCGCGGATGCCCTGCTCGGTGACGATGAGGTTCCCGCCGCGCAGGACCGGCGAGCTCATGAGGAACCACCGCATGGCGTCGGAGCCGTCGCGGTCCAGGACCTCGGAGACGTCGGGGTAGTTGCGCAGCGACTTGCTCATCTTGCGGCCGTCGTCGCCGAGCAGGATGCCGTGCGAGACGGCGGTGCGGAACGCCGGGCGGTCGAACAGCGCCGTCGCGAGGACGTGCAGGGTGTAGAACCAGCCGCGGGTCTGCCCGATGTACTCGACGATGAAGTCGCCGGGGTAGTGCGACTCGAACCACTCGGTGTTCTCGAACGGGTAGTGGACCTGCGCGAACGGCATGGACCCGGACTCGAACCAGCAGTCCAGGACCTCCGGCACGCGGCGCATGGTCGAGCGCCCGGTCGGGTCGTCGGGGTTGGGCCGGGTGAGCTCGTCGACGTGCGGGCGGTGCAGGTCGGCCGGGCGGACGCCGAAGTCGCGCTCGATCTCGTCCAGCGACCCGTACACGTCGGTGCGCGGGTGGGCCGGGTCGTCGGAGACCCAGACGGGGATCGGGCTGCCCCAGTAGCGGTTGCGGCTGATGGACCAGTCGCGGGCACCTTCGAGCCACTTGCCGAAGGAGCCGTGCTGGACGTGCTCGGGGACCCAGGTGATCTGCTCGTTCAGCTCGACCATGCGGTCGCGGATCGCGGTGACCTTGACGAACCAGCTGGAGACGGCGCGGTAGATGAGGGCGTTCCCGCAGCGCCAGCAGTGCGGGTAGGAGTGGTCGTACGTCTCCAGCCGCAGCAGCACGGCGCCCGACGGCGCGCCGTCGCGCAGGGCGCGGCTGATCTCCTTGTTGGCGTCGAAGACGTGCATCCCGGCGAAGTCGGTGACCTCGGCGGTGAAGGTGCCGTTGGAGGCGACGGGCACGACGGGGACGATGCCGGCGACGTCGGTGACCAGCTTGTCGTCCTCGCCGAAGGCGGGGGCGATGTGGACGACGCCGGTGCCGGAGTCGGTGGTGACGTAGTCGGCGGCGAGGACCTGGTGGGCGTTCTCGCGACCGGCGAAGTAGGCGAACGGCGGGACGTAGCGGCGGCCGAGGAGGTCGGCGCCGCGGTACCGGGCCACGACCTGCGGGTCCTCGCCCAGTTCGCGGGCGTAGTGGGCGACGCGTTCGGCGGCGAGCAGGAACCGGCGTCCCTCGTGCTCACCGGTCCCGGTGACGACGACGTACTCCAGGTCGGGGTGGACGGCCATCGCGAGGTTGCTGGGCAGCGTCCACGGCGTGGTGGTCCAGATGAGGCCGAGCACGCCGTCGAGGTCGTCCCCGGCGTCGGTGAACCGGAACCCGACGGTGACGGCGGGGTCCTGGCGGTTGCGGTAGACGTCGTCCAGGCGGGTCTCGGAGTTGCTCAGCGGCGTCTCGCAGCGCCAGCAGTAGGCCAGGACGCGGAACCCCTCGTAGACCAGGCCCTTGTCCCACAGCGTCTTGAAGGCCCACATCACCGACTCCATGTAGTCGGTGTCGAGGGTCTTGTAGTCGTTCTCGAAGTCGACCCAGCGCGCCTGGCGGGTGACGTACGCCTCCCACTCCTTCGTGTACCGCAGCACCGAGGTGCGGCAGGCGTCGTTGAACGCGGCGACGCCGAGGGCGTCGATCTCGGACTTGTGGGTGATGCCGAGCTGCTTCTCGGCCTCGACCTCGGCGGGCAGGCCGTGGGTGTCCCAGCCGAAGCGGCGTTCCACCTGGTGCCCGCGCATGGTCTTGTAGCGCGGGACGAGGTCCTTGACGTAGCCGGTGAGCAGGTGGCCGTAGTGCGGCAGGCCGTTGGCGAAGGGCGGGCCGTCGTAGAAGACGAACTCCCCGGCCGCCGAGCCCGCGCGGGCCTCGACGCTGGCGCGGAAGGTGTCGTCGCGGGCCCAGGAGTCCAGGACGCGCTGCTCGATCGCGGGGAAGCTGGGACTGCTCGTCCCCTCCCCGGGGGCCTGCGGGGTTTCCGTGACGTCCTCGGACACCGTGTCTCCTCGACTGAACCGCTCCAGCCGCGAGGACGACGACCGCCGGGGCCGGCGGTGCCGCGGTACCACCCCGCTTGCCGTCGCGCCCCTCCCCGCGGGGAGGGTCGGCGACGACCTCTCGTCCGGCTGTCACGGGCCGCACCCGTCCGGGTCTAGTGAGCCCCCGCCCGGTGCAGCGGGGGGCCGTTCTTCCGGAGGCTCACCGGTGATGGCCGGGTCGACGCCTGTACGCCCATCGTAACCGCCGGGACCGCCGGGGTCTTCCCCGTACGCCTCGGACGTCGACGGAGCGCGAAGCTTGCTGACGTTCCGTCATGGCGTGCGCAAGGTCTCCTCACCCTGAGTAGTGGCAGCGGGTCCAAGTGGCTCCTTCATCACCACAGCGTTACCTCGTGCGGCGGAACGCAGCTACTGGTGCAGCAATCGGCTACCTAACGTCACTGGTGAGCCCGCCCCACACCGTCCCGCACCCGCCCCGGAGGCAGCCCCGCCATGGCCGTTCAAGACCTCGCCCCCCTCCTCGTCCAGCCCGAGCCGCGGGTCGTCGAGGGCACCGTCGTGCTCAGCCCGAGCGTGCCCGCCCCCCGCGCCGGGATCGCCGAGCGCATCGCGGACGCGGCCGTGTCCGCCCGGCGCGTGCTCGAGGTCACGATCCACCGCCTGCGCTACAAGCCCGCGACGCGCCGCACCGCCCGGATGGCCGTCCTGCTGCCCGCGCACAACGAGGAGCAGGACATCGAGGCGTGCCTGGACTCGCTCCTGGCCCAGACCCGCACCCCCGACCTCATCGTCGTCATCGCCGACAACTGCACCGACGACACCGTGCGGATCGCCCGCCGGTACCGCGGGATCAAGGTCATCGAGACCAAGGGCAACACCGACGCCAAGGTCGGCGCCCTGGCCGCCGGCTACGCCGAGTTCCTCGCCGGTGGCGCGTTCGACGTCATGGTCTCCATGGACGCCGACGTGGTCCTGGACCCCGCCTGCCTCGCCGACCTCGAGGCCGAGCTGCTCAAGACCCCCAGCGCCGCCGCCGTGTCGGCCAAGTACCACTTCGCCGAGGGGACCGGCGGCTGGTTCAACCGCCAGCTGGTGCGCGCGCAGAAGCTGGACTTCACCCAGTTCCAGGTCCGCGCCAACGAGCGCGCCCGGCGCACGACCATCGTCGGCGGGCAGTGCTCGGCGTTCCGGTTCAACGCCGTCGACGAGGTCGCCCGCCAGCACCGCCGCCCCGCCCCGTGGACCAACGAGACCGCCACCGAGGACGCGCAGCTGGGCCTGGAGCTGCAGGAGCTGGGCTGGACGACCGTCATGTCGGCCAGCGCCCGCGCCCAGGTCGGCGCCATGCCCACCGTGCGCGCGCTGTCGGGCCAGCGGGCCAAGTGGAACGCCGGCCTCATCGCCCTCATGACCTCGATGCCGCTGTCGAAGCGGACGCTGCCCTTCTGGCTCCAGCACATCGGCCTGGGCCTCAACGTGCTCATGCGCCTGGCGTTCGTGGCGCTGCTGGCGGCCTCGGTGTCCGTCTCGCAGTTCGTCTGGTCGTGGTGGTGGCTGACCCCCACCGTCCTCGCGGCCCTCTACCAGCTGAAGATGGCGCACCTGTCCCCGCACCGCACCGCGGCCGACTACGTGTTCGCCGCGCTGTGGCTGCCCGGTGAGCTGTGGCTGTGGTTCTCCGGCTGGAACACCGCCAAGTCGTGGGTGACCCACCTGCTGGGCACCCGCCGCGACCTGTGGGCGGCGCAGGCCGCGGCCGAGGCCGGCAAGCGCAGCGGCGGCGGCGGGGGCCTGCTGGCCACCCTCCTGGGGTCCGTCGTCCTCTCCTCGGTGGGCGCCTGGTACTGGCTGACCCAGGCCAGCGTGGAGTTCCAGCGCGTGGTGCTCACCGTCGGCTGGCGCGCCCTGGCGTTCCTCACGATCTGCGCGAGCGTCCTGCTCGTCGTGAAGCTGCTGCGTCCCACCCGCGGCCTGACGGCCTGAGGCCCGTCCCGCCGTCCCGTCCCGCCGCCGCGCCCCGCCACCACCCTGCGCCCCCCCACCACGAACCGCAGCTCACCCGATCACCCCTCCGCCCCCCCC